>JAJZMO010000126.1:0-5460 GCA_021798235.1 Acidobacteriota bacterium
GCGAATTTGATTCCATTTCCACGCGAGATCGTTGCGCCGCGCCGCGCCCGTCCCCGATTCGCAGAGCGATCGAGGGCCGACGAGGAGTCCCGCAGCGAACCTGCCGCACAGATCCAATTGCGCATCTTTGAAGTGGATGCTCCGGCGGCAGCGGAGGCCTGCGCTGCGCCCGCTTCCGATCCATCCGCTGTCGGCTTGACGGGTGCCATTTACCTCGAGGCGCAATCGCAAGCCTCGTCCGATGAAGAGGCTGCGACGCCTGCATTGGATTTGGCACTGCCCGTCGCTGGCATTGGCAGTCGCGCCATGGCCGTTGCCGTGGACTTTACCCTGGTGACGGGTGCTTTTTTTGCATTTTTGCTCGTGTTTGCGTTGACATCGCCGCAGTTGCCCGGCGGCATGCTGGCTGGGATGATTAGCATCCTTGTGTATGGCGCACTTTGGCTACTTTATCAAGGCATGTTTTTTTCGCTCGGCTACGCCACGGCGGGCATGCGCTATGCGCGCATCGCCTTCTGCACGCTGGAGGACAGCAACCCGACGCGCACCCTGTTGCTGCGCCGCATTCCTGCTTGGTGGGTCTCCGCACTACCCCTGGGCCTGGGCTTTCTTTGGGCAGCATTCGATGAGGATGGCCTGTGCTGGCATGACCGCATGACCGGCATCTACCCCCGCACTTACTAAATCCTTTGCCCCAGACTCCTGTTCGGGTACTCTTGCGGAAAGAATTTTTCTACTCCACGCATCCCGCAAGGGAGCAGATGTAGAATTGCAGAGTTGCCTGCAGGCTGGCTCGTGCCCAGCCCTTCGTAATCTCTGGTCATCAAGGAGCATCCGTGAAGAAAGTACTGGTTGCTGGAGCCGGTGGATTTGTTGGCAGCCATTTGGCGCGCCGCTTGAAAGCAGAAGGCTACTGGGTACGGGGTGCGGACTGCAAACTCCCGGAGTTTTCTCAATCCGCCTGCGATGAATTTCTCCTAGGCGACCTTTGTGATCCAGCCCTGACCAGCAAAGCTCTGATCGGGATGGAGGATGTCTATCAACTGGCTGCCGACATGGGCGGAGCCGGGTACGTCTTCACGGGCGAGCATGACGCAGCCGTCATGCACAACTCCGCCGCCATCAACCTCAACATGCTGGAGTGTGGTCGGAAGGCAGGCATTGCGCGTATTTTCTATTCCTCTTCCGCTTGTATGTATCCCGAATACAATCAGATGGACCCAGAAAATCCCGTCTGCTCCGAGGACTCGGCCTACCCGGCCGCGCCCGATAGCGAGTATGGATGGGAAAAGCTCTTCAGTGAGCGTCTCTACTTCGCCTATGCGCGCAATTATGGCATGGTGGTTCGCGTCGCCCGCTTTCACAACATTTTTGGCCCGGAAGGCACCTGGTGTGGCGGCAGGGAAAAAGCTCCTGCTGCCATCTGCCGCAAGGTAGCCGAGGCCCAGGATGGCGGCGAGATCGAAATCTGGGGTGATGGCAAGCAGACGCGTTCCTTTTTGTACATTGATGAGTGCGTCGAGGGCGTGCGGCGACTGATGGAGTCCAACTTTGCCGGCCCCGTCAATATCGGATCGGAAGAGATGGTCACCATCAATCAGCTTGCGGAGTATGCCATGAAGATTGCCGGAAAAACGCTCACGATCCGGCACATTCCCGGACCGCTCGGCGTGCGTGGCAGAAACTCCGATAATCGTCTCATCGCCGAGAAGCTGGGCTGGGCACCGTCGGGGTCGCTGTACTCTGGACTGGAAAGCACCTATCGCTGGATTGACCAGCAAGTGCGTGCCGCACAACCAGCTGCGCGGCGCGCTTAGGCTCGAAGCAACACACTTGCAGCGCAACGATTGTGGCGATGGCAACCTGGTCTGGGCGGCATTTTTTTAGAAACCAAGGCTGCACGATCCACTGCAAAGCAGGGCCAATGTGATCGCTCCTGCACCGTTGCCCCTCGAAAAGGGATTGGATTTGGCCGTTGCCGTACCGTCCGTTCTGGTTGCGGGGAGCCACAGGTCGCACTGGACAATTTTTATCTGACGAGGCATGATGATTCGTTCGCGCGCTCCACTGCGGCTCGGATGTCACTTTGCGAATAATGGAGCACAGGCTTGGAAGACACCTTGAGGAACGTTGTCCGCGAGCAGTTGGGCGAGGGGCTGGATGTGCTCCGCGCCGTGCAAGCCGATGCAACCATCCACACCTGCCTGGTAGAAGCTGCGCGCAACACAGCGCAGGCGTTGCGGGCGGGCAACAAACTGATGGTGGCCGGCAATGGGGGCAGCGCTGCCGATGCGCAACACTTGGTGGCGGAGTTTGTCTGCCGCCTCTGTGAGGATCGACCAGCACTCCGCGCCGTGGCTCTGACCACGGACTCTTCCATCCTGACCGCCGTTGGCAATGACTACGGCTTTGACCGCATCTTTGCCCGCCAATTGGAAGCGATCGGACAGCGTGGCGACATCTTTTTGGGCATCTCCGCTTCTGGAAACTCTCCCGACATCCTGCGCGCGCTGGAGCAGGCTCGCGGCATGGGAATCCGCACCCTTGGATTGACCGGAAAGAGCGGTGGCAAAATGCAGCCCCTCTGCGATTTGTGCCTTTGCGTTCCCAGCACGGTCACCATGCACATTCAGGAAGCCCATCTCGCACTGGAACACATTTTCTGTTTGTTGGTGGAACGCATCTATTTCGAGCGCGATCAAACTACGGAAGTCCACACGCGGACGCAACCGGCAGGATAAGCGATGGAAGCAAGCCTACGCGCAGGCAGATTGGCTACGCGGCTGACGGGTCGGCGGAACGGGGTTCCCAAACCCATGGCTCCGGACCGCTGTTGGTGTTGCGGAAGATCTTGACCGCGCGCAACCCGAGCTTGCCAGCCTGACGCACGGAGAGATTCGCGCCACAGAGTTCGACGCTTCCTTCTTGGGTGACGGTATACTGACCACGCATTGCCGCTGGCCATCTGTGCACACCCGCTTGGTTGAAGGAGCCACATGCTATCGAACTCCACTGCTGTTGCCGCTTGCATCGCGCAGAAGATACCCCGGCAAACGATTCTTGTCGTTGGCGATGTGATGCTGGACCGCTACATGTGGGGCAAGGTGGAGCGCATCTCGCCGGAGGCTCCTGTTCCGGTAATGCGCTTGGAAAATGAGACCGTCGCCGCCGGAGGGGCAGCGAACGTGGCCTGGAATCTGGTCTCGCTGGGAGCCACACCGCTACTCGTCGGCCTGATCGGCAAGGATGCGGAGGGAATGATTCTGGCGGCAATGCTGGACCAGCATGGCATCCGCGCGCACCATGCCGTGCGCGGCACACGACGCACCAGCGTCAAAACCAGAATCGTCGGCGGACATCAGCATATCGCCCGCATTGACTCGGAAGAAACAAGTGCAGCAAGCGCCTCCGAAGAGGCCGCACTCATCGCTGCCGTGCAGCAGGCGTTGCAGGAGCAGCACTGTGCCGCCATTTTGATCTCCGATTACGGCAAGGGAGTCGTCACGGAAACACTGTGCCAATTTCTTATTCAGGAGGCGCATCAGCGCAGCATCCCTGTGCTGGTCGATCCCAAAGGCTGGGACTACAGCAAATATCGCGACGCCACCGCGCTTTGCCCCAACCGCTCCGAATTGACGCAGGCCGTTGGCGGCGGCAAGTTGGATTTGGATACGCTGCTCCGTAAAGGCGCGGCGCTGCGCGAGAAGTTGCATCTGCAATTTCTTGTTGCGACGTTGAGTGAGCAGGGCATCGCGTTGGTAGATGCAGGCACGGAGGTTTTCCCGGCACAAACGCGCGAGGTCTTTGATGTTTCCGGCGCTGGCGACACGGTCATTGCCACACTCACAGCGGCCATTGCCGCAGACATGGCTCCGCGCGATGCCACGCTGCTGGCCAACATTGCCGCGGGCATTGTCGTTGGCAAGATCGGAACCGTTCCCATTACGGCGCGGGAGTTGCTCGAAACCATTGCCAGCGCAGAAGAGCACGCACACGCGCAGCAGCACTGCTACACGCGCGCGGAGTTGGAGTCGCTCGTGCTCCAGTGGAAGCAGCAGGGCGAGCGCATCGTCTTTACCAATGGCTGCTTCGATCTGCTGCATGTTGGACACATCCGCCTGTTGCAAGAGGCCAAGGCGCTGGGCACCAAACTGGTCGTGGCCATCAATTCGGATGCGTCGGTGCAGCGACTCAAGGGTGCAGAGCGGCCCATCGTCAAGGAGCGTGACCGCGCAGAGATTCTTTCGCACCTAGCGAGTGTGGATGCGGTTACGGTCTTTGAGGAAGACACTCCCTTGGAAGCGATCCGGGTCGTCCGTCCACAGATTCTCGTCAAAGGTTCGGATTACACCGAGGCCACGGTGGTCGGCGCAGATCTGGTCAAAGAATGGGGCGGACGTGTGCATCTGATTCCCATCGTCGATGGCTTCAGCACCACGGGCACCGTGAAAAAAATCCGCCATGCAGCGGCGGCGCAAAAACAACCGAGGAAATAACTATGTGGATTGTCACTGGTGGTTGCGGATTTATCGGCAGCAGCATCATTGCAGGATTGAACGCACGCGGCATCACGGACATTCTGGCCGTTGATGATCTGAAGAACGGTCAGAAATTTTTGAATCTTGCCGATTGCAAGCTGCTCGACTACCTCGACAAAGACAGCTTCCGCGCCAAGATTCTCTCCGGCTATTCCTTCGGCACGATCCACGCCATTCTCCATCAAGGAGCCTGCGCGGACACGCTGGAGTACGACGGCGTTTTCATGATGGAAAACAACTATGCGTATTCCAAAGATGTGCTCCACTTTGCGCAGTCGGTGCGCGCGCCCATGGTCTATGCCTCGACAGCGGCGACCTACGGAGCCAGCACTGAATTCGTCGAGCACGAAGCCAATGAACGTCCACTCAACATTTATGGATGGTCGAAGTTGATGTTGGATCGCCATGTGCGTGCGCGGATGCAAACACTGACCGCGCCCGTCGTCGGTCTGCGTTACTTTAATGTCTACGGCGCTCGCGAGGGCTTCAAGGGAAAGATGGCCTCAGTGATTTATCAGTTTCACCAGCAATGCGAGCGCACCGGGGTCATTCGCATGTTTGAAGGCTCTGGCCCGTATGCTGCGGGCGAACAGCGCCGCGACTTTGTCTTCGTCAGCGATCTGGTCAAAGTCAACCTACACTTCGCCCAAGGGAAATCCGCCAGCGGCGTCTATAACGTAGGCACAGGAAAAAGTCGCAGCTTTAATGACGTGGGGCGCGCGGTGATCGCGGCGCAGGGAAAAGGCGCAATCGAATATATTCCCTTTCCTGAGGGACTCAAGGAAAAATATCAAAACTTTACCGAGGCGGATCTCACCAGCCTGCGCAAAGCAGGATATGCAGAGCCCTTTGTGGAGTTGGAAGCAGGCGTGCTCCAAACCGTGCAGGAGATTCAGGCGCGCTCTGCGTAGCCAGCGCGATC
>JAJZMO010000126.1:5560-12534 GCA_021798235.1 Acidobacteriota bacterium
CACGGCATCGTTTTGCGCAATTCGGTTTGAATTTTTCTTGTGCGCGCCAGTAGGATTCCCAACGACAACAGATCGATCGAGTCTTGCGGTTGCGCAGGGAAGGCCAACGAGAGCGCTGGCGGAATTCCAGGCTGCAGCGGCCTTGGATTCCATCGTCGTCTTCCCCGGCAGCCCTTCCCTTACAAACCGAACAACGTCAACGAGGCAATACCCAAGCCAAAGCCAGAGAGCACCTGCGACCAGTCCGTCAAACCGCGCAACAGCGTGGTCTTGTTTACATTATCCGGCACAACGATGGTGTCGCCGGGGTGCATATGCCTTTGATTGAACCCGTCGCCAAACAGCGTGCCTTTTGCATATTGCTTGCTCAGCACCGAACCATCGGCATGAATGACAAACTCATTTTTCTTATCGCCGTTGCGGGTCGCCCCACCCGCCAGTTGCAGATATTGCCCTACGCGTGCTCCCCGATGATAGAGGAAGGAGCTTTGGTTGTACGCAGCTCCAATCACGCTCACCGTGGTGGACATAACAGGAACGACAAAACGATCGCCATCCTCCAAAGGAATATCTGGCAGCGCATTCGCCCCAGAACTGTTCGGATTCAGGTTGAGCACGATGCGTCCGGATGCATGCAGCTTGCGGAGTGTGGCGATCAACTGTTGTTGGCTTTGCACACTGGTGCTCAGCGCCGTGGCAGCCGTGGCGTTCACGGACGTGTTGGCCGCATTGGAAGCAGACTCCTGAATGTCATGCTCCACCTCGGTTACGTAGGCATCCAAGCGCGCCTGCTGCAGCCGCCGGACCGATTCCCGCAATAGCTCGGAACCATAGAGGTACGCCTGTGGCGTCAGCCCGCCAGCGCGAGCCACCAGATGACGCAGCGTCTCGCCCGGCTCCACGCTATAAATGCCCGCGTGAACAAACTCTCCTTCCAACGCAACATACTTGGTCTGCTGTGCCTGAGGCACGCGAATGTCCGCAGTGGAAAAGATCGTCACGACATCGTTGGGCTGCAACGGTAGATTTTGGCTTGGATCTTGCTGCAAGACCGCCTTGCCCAAATCAAAGGGAATCAGGGATGTCGTCAGCGTATTGGGATTGGTTCGCTCGATCACTGCATACGTCCAATCAATGTCTGGAGCTGTGCGAATAATCTCATCCTTGACGGGGAATCGCCCTTGCGAGAAGCGGTCGCCGGGTAAAAACTGCCGCGCCAGCGTTGCCGCACTTTCCGTGCTCACCGTGGACGAGCCAAGCGAGGTGGCTCCAATCAAATAGGCGGGATTATTTTGCTGGGAACGGAAATCCTGCTGCGTGGGGATCGTACCTGTGGCCGTGGCTCCGGGGGCCGTTCCATTCTGCTGCGCGGCGGGGGATCCGTTGGCAGCCGCGCCCGCATTCGAGTTGGCGGGAATGGGATTGCCCTGCTGATCATACTGCTGCTGCATGCCTTCTGCCTGTGGCTGCGCCGCTAGGCCACTATCCAATCCATAGTTGGCCATGGAACTTGGCCCAGCGAGATACGGCGGCTGCATGCCGTATTGCGACGGCATGCCAACGCTCTGATTTCGCTGCGGATAATCACGCAACAACGGCATATATTCTGGAGCCGGCAGCCCCAGAGCGATGCGCTCCTGCCAGTAGTTGCGCGTAATCAACGCCTGCTTGTCGGGCAGCAAATCGCGAATGCGCATGCCCGCGTGCCAGGCATACCGGCCAGGGTTGGCCACGTTGCCGCGCAGGGTCACGGTCTGGTCAAACTGCGGCACCATCTCCGGCACACGTAAAATATCGCCTGCGTGCAAGGGCGTTTGCATCCCAGCGGCATCGAGCGGCAGATCCACCGTCATCCGCGAGCCGGAGGAGCTGATGCGATCCAACTGTGCCTGCGTGTGTGCCGCATCCTCAGAAAATCCGCCGGCTAGCTGAATGGCATCTGCTGCCGTTTCGGTTCCCTTCAGTTCATAGATCGCTGGCACTTGCACGCTGCCCGCAATGGCCACGCGCGGCCCAGCGGGAGGAATGTAGATCACATCGCCAGAGACCAACTGCACATCTTTGGACTTGTCCCCACGCAACAGCAGATCGTACAGATCAAAGGTCGTCACCAATGTGTCGCCACGCTTGACCTGAATGGCACGCATGGAGCCATGCACCGAAGGCCCGCCGGAGGCGAACAGGGCATTGACCAGCGTACTCAACGCGCTGACGGTGTAACTGCCCGGACGCTGCGCCTGCCCAACCACAAAAATCTGAATGGAACGCAACTGCCCCATATTTGCGTTCAGATCAAAGTTGCGAAAGTAGTGGCTCAGTTGACTATGCAAGTAGCTGTTCAACTGCGAAAATTGCAGCCCGGCCAAGTGGACTGCGCCCACCTGGGGAATGTAGAGATCGCCAGAGCGATCCACGGTGCCGCGCACGTTGAAGCTCACCTGACCCCAAACGCGGATCAGCACCTCATCGCCGGGACCAATCACATACTCTGGCGTAACGGGAACGCGATCCACGGGGGCAAAGGTCGTGGGCACATTCAAAAAAAGATCTTCTCCATAAATGGGCAGCATTTTTCCCACGCTGCCCGCAACGAGTCGTTGAAACTCCGTCGGCCTTTGTTGCGGGAAATTCTGGTAAGCCCCATATGGATATTGACCCCGATACGGGGCATACGGGCTGCGGTCCACATAGTTCGGAGGACGCTGACCTAGCCCCGGCATCGGCAATCCGGTAGTCGGCCCACTTACTGTGGCTCCCGCGCCATACGTCGGCTGCGCCGCCATCGAGGACATATCGGCACCCGTGCTGCCGCCGCCGCCCGAACAGGTCGCCGAGGTAGCGTTCATCGGGTTGCCGCAATCGGTCGCGGAGGATGCGCCTTGGTCGGAAGTCTGCGCTATGGCTGCCGCGCCAGCGAGCAACACGCTGAGGAGAAATTTGCTTTTATTTCTAAAGAGTCCACGCATGGTCAACAGCCACTAGTGTAAATGGTTTGTGCGAAAATGCACGGAAAGAAATCCCTCAATTGCCGGGGTTGGACACCTCCATCCCGCTGCAGGTTACTGCACGACCAGCGTCAGTGTCACGCTCTTGGTCAGCCCGCCCGCGCTGGCCGTTGCGATGAAGCTATAGGTTCCACTGGGCGTGTTGTTGGAAACGGGCAGCGGATTCGGAAGCGCGGATCCCGTGCCTAACACGCCTCCGCCGACGCCGCAGCCTTCAGCCGCAGCCAACACAAATCCAAGCACGATCAGCCCAATCCACTGCGTCGCCTTGGTCAGCCGCAACCAGCGTTGGCCTCTGCGCCGCGCCCAACCGAGCATCAGCAAGGATGCCAAACCCGGCAGCCACCCCAGGCTTGCACCGGCCCCGCCTGCGCGCTGCATCGGCGCCGAGGCACGCGCGCTGCTGATGGCTGCCGTATTCACGCTGACCGCAATCAGCCCCGGTGCCGTCAACGAAGCCGTTGCGGGCTGAAAGGTGCAGCTCACATCCAGCGGCAGGTTCGCACAGGCCAGGCTCGCCGTGCCTGCCGAGCCATTCGCGGGCGTCAACAAAAGTTGGTATACCGCCGTGGCTCCGCTCGTCGCCGTCGCCGTCGTCGCACTCTCTGGCGAGAGCGTGAAATTGATTCCCGTCCCGCTCAGCGCCACCTGCAGGGTTCCTGCATTTGCCGTCACCACCGTCAAGGTGCCATTCGCCACACCCGGCTGTGTCGGCGTAAAGATCACCTGCAAATTACAACTGGTGCCCGCGCCCAGTGTCAGCCCGCAGTTGGTGCTCTCCGTAAAGGGCCCGGTCACGGCAACCGATACCAGCGAGAGCACGCCGCTGCCACCATTGGCCAGCACCACCATCTGCGCAGCGGTCGCAATCTGCACGCCGGAAGCTCCAAAATTCAACGCCGCTGGAGCCAGCGCAATCCCGCCCAGCATCCCTGTGCCCGTCACAGGAACGGTCTGCGTGCGGCTAGCATCGGCCACCGTAATCACTGCGGCCTGCGCGCCGGTTCCCAGTGGAGCAAAGGTCACCGAGATGGTGCAGGCGTTGCCCGGCTGCAGCGTTGTGCCGCACGTGGTGGTGATGGGGAACTGTGTGCTGCTCGACTGAATCGCAATCCCGGTCAGGGTGTTCGTCACGTTGTTGCTGAGCGTAATCACCTGTGCAGCGCTGACGCTGCCCACGGCCTGCGCGGCAAATTGCAACGAGAGCGGCGAGAGATTATCGTCTGCTGGAGCCTCTGCATAGCCGCTCAAAGATACGGCCTGCGTCCGCGTCGCATCCACCACATCCAACTGCCCAGTGGAATTGCCCGCCGTCTGCGGCGCATACAGCACCGTAATCGTGCAGCTGGAGTGCGCAGCCAGCGAGGTGCCGCACGTGTTCGTGGCGCTAAAGCCCGCGCCCTGCGCCTGCACGGATACCGCCGTCAGCGCCACGTCGCCGGAGTTGGTCATCGTCAACGTCTGCGCATGAGCCGTGTGCCCCACCACTGTGGCCGGAAAGGTGATCGACGTGGCCGAGAGCGTATCCGTCGGTGGAGCAATGCCAGTTCCACTCAACACCACGGTCTGCGTCCGCAGGATGTCGGTCACCGTGATCGTGCCCGTCTCCGGTCCGTCGGCATGTGGCGTGTAGGTCACCGTCAACGTGCAGGCAGCGTTGGCTTGCAGCGTGTAGTTGCACCCATTGACTACGGTGAAGTCCCCGCTCACTTGCACCTGAATGGCCGTCAAGGGTGCGCCGCCACTGTTGGTCAGCGTCACCGTTTGTGCGGCGCTGGCGGTGAACTCAAAGGTCGGCGCAAAGCTCAACGACAACGGACTCAACGTATCCGTGGCTGCGGTTTCTCCCGTACCCGTAAGGGCCACGGTCTGCGTGCCCTGGGCGGTGGCCACCGTCAGCAGGCCATTGGCCACGCCGGCCTGGGTTGGATCAAACGTTATCGCCAGCGTGCAACCGGTCTGCGCGGGCAATGACGTGCCACACGTGTTCACCGCAATCGAAAAATTTCCCGTAACGCTCTCGGCCTGCAATTGGATCGGAGAGCTGCTGGTGTTGCTCACCGTCAACTGTTGCGCGGCGGAAACGGTACCCACCACCTGCCCGACAAAACTCATCGAAGCCGGTTCCAACACGATGGTGAGCGGCGCAGTTCCCGTGCCACTCAGGCTCACCGTCTGCTGCCCGCCCGGCACGTTGGCCATCACCGTCAACACGCCCGTGCGCGCACCGATCGCCGTCGGCGAAAACGTCACCTGCACCTGACAGCTTCCGCCCGGCGCGATGCCGCCTACGCAATCCTCCGTCTCGCTAAAATCTCCGCTGGTGCTGATGGAGCCAATCGTCAGCGTCGCCGCACCGGTGTTGGTCACCGTCACCGTCTGCGTTGAACTGGAGGTTTGCTCCGCCTGATTGCCAAAGTTCAACGTCGCGGGTGTCAGCGTCATCGCCGTTTGCGGCGGGCTACTCAACAAGGGCATCTGCCAGACTCCACGCCCATAGGTACCCACGCGCAAGAAATCTGCACCGTTGGCCGTCACCGCCGACAAGGCTACGGCAGGCGACAGCGGCAATCCTGTGCCCAGCGTGCTCCAACACTGCTGTCCGCTCTGCGCGCATAGGCTCACATTTTCGGCAACAAAAACGCCGCCATCGCTGGCGGCGTACACAATGCTGGCGTTGTTCGGGTCCACCAGTACCGCATTCAATGGCAAGTCCGGCAGATTCTGCGTGATGTTCGTCCAGTGCGCTCCTGCATCCGTGGACAGATATAAATGCGGCACGTTGTAGCCCTGCACCGCCGCGTACACCGTCTGCCCGGTCGCATCATGCGGATCCGCATACAGCGCCGACACATCAAATTGCAATGGATTGAAGATGCCGCCATACGAGGTGTCATTCACCACGGGCGAGCTACTCACATCCACCCACGGCGTCGTGCTGTTGGCCGTCTCCGCAGTTTGCGTCACAAACACGTGCCCGGCCACCGTGCCGCCACCATCCAGCAACCCACTCATGCCCGCGTACAACACCTGCGCGCCATTGTTCTGCGCGCTCTGGCCCTGTGCATTCGCTCCACCGCCAGCCAGGGAACGAATCAGCGCATTGCCGTTGCAACTGGGCTGCGTGTGGCCGTCCAGCATCGGGCTGATGGCATTGGCCGCACTCCACGCTGCGCCACCGCTGGCTGGCCCTCGCCACACACGACAGGTGCCCACCAGCAGGTTCGACGCATCCTGCGGATCAAGCTGATAGGGCGCTTGCACCAAGGAGGCATCCTGCTCCGTCTGCACTGCGCCAATCGCCGGTTGACTGCCAAAGTCCGCCGTCGTGCAACTCGCGCCTGCCGTGCATTGGCCAATGGCCACGCCCGGCCCCATCGCCGCATACCAGTTGGCGCTGTTGGTCGGATCGATCGCCACCGCCCCCCCCGATGCGGGCAAAAGCTGGCTATAGGCGACGTTGCCGACCGCGCTGGTTGCCGCTGTGCCCGCCGCATGCAGGCCCATCAGCAGCACGTTCGCGTCTGCCGCATCGCTGGCCAGTCCCGTTGTTTCCCCCAACGACCCTAACCCTGGATTGAGATTCTGAAAGTGCGTCGCATCGCTGCTGGTACAGCTTGGCCCGGTCTGGTTCACGCCATCGGTGGAGCGCCACAAGCCGCCATCATTGCCGAAGAATTGCAGCGGTTCTGTTTGCCCTGCCGGAGGCGCGAGCGCATCCATCGCGTGTTGCGCAGGCGCGACCTGTGCCGCTGCGCACGTGGCCGTATTCGTCGTGTTGCGCCACACGCAGCCTGCGGCTAAGCTGCATCGATAAATATCCTGCGTGCCCGCAAAGAGCAGCGTGTCGGCCTGCACTGGCAAGGCGGCCAGCGTCAGATTGTAGGTTCCCTGCGGGATCGTTCCATCGCCAGAGGCTGCATCGAGCGGCGCGTCGGGAATCTGCTGGGCAAATTGCACCACGGGATT
>JAJZMO010000126.1:12634-14006 GCA_021798235.1 Acidobacteriota bacterium
CCAACAAAGCTAAAATTTGCCGCGCCGGTGCCCAGGAAACCATCGCTGCTCTGCGCAATCAGCGTCCACGTGGTGCCTCCATCGGCGGAGCGCAAAATCCCCGCGCCGTAATAGGAGTCCATCGCATCATTGGGATCACCCGTGCCGACGAGCACTACGCCCATGCCGCCCGGCTGCACACTCACGGCTCCCACGCTGATCGACGTTACATTCACACCACCGAAGGCCGCAGGCTGATCGAGCAAAGGAGAAAACGTTACCGTCGCTGCATCTGTCGCCGCCGCATTCGACGACTTCCAAACCCCGCCGCCCGTCGTACCCACAAAGACGTGATTGCCGGAGGCGTCTGAAGGATCAATCGCAATCGAGGTCACGCGCCCTGTCAGCGCTCCATAGCGCGGCGAGAGCACCTGCAGCGGCCCCACCGGCTGCCAACTCTGGTTGAGGGGCAGCAAAAGTGCGCGCTGCGTTCCCTGAGCTGCCGAATTGGGAGGATTGGATTTTTGCGCAGGGACGTCGCCTTTTGGCGACAAGCCAAACGAGAGCGACGGCAACGGAAGCGACGCCAGCAAGAGCGTCACGCAACAGTACAGTGGTCGCATTCCAACACCTGAGCCAGTTACGAGGGAGCGTCGGACTACACCAAAAAATTGTTCTGAGAAGTATGCGCCGGTCGATGTGCGAAGTCAATGAAAATGCAGGAGAAAAAGGAGAGGTTTCTCTTCGAAATCTTCTCTAAAGTTTCGCCGCGCGCTGGCCGGAATGGAGTTGGCAGGATGGACGAGGAAGAAGAGCTATATTTTCGCGCTGGGGGCAAGTATTGGGATCTTGCCCCCAGAAGCTGCGCGGGAAAAAGGAACGGTTGGTTATCCCTGCACGGCGACGGCGTTGCGGCGGGGACGACGGTTGGCCTGCAAGACTTTCTTGCGCAGCCGGAGACTCTTTGGCGTCACCTCCACTAGTTCATCGTCGGCGATGAACTCAATGGATTGCTCCAGATTCAGCGGCTTGAAGGGGACGAGGCGCACGGCCTCATCTGCCGAAGATGCGCGCATGTTCGTCAACTTCTTTTCGCGCACCGCGTTCACGTCCAGGTCGTTGTCGCGCGAGTGTTCACCGACAATCATGCCCTCGTAAACCTCGACGCCAGGGCCGACAAACAAGACGCCGCGCTCCTGCAGGCCGTCGAGCGAATACGTGGTCGTCGCACCGGCACGGTCGGCAATCAGCGCGCCGGTGGGCCGCTGTGGAATCTCGCCTTGGTGCTCCATGTAGCCATCAAAGATGGAGTTCATCACGATGGTGCCGCGCGTCTCCGTCAACATCTCGCTGCGCAGGCCAATCAGTCCGCGACTGGGAATGCGGAAGACCA
>JAJZMO010000183.1 GCA_021798235.1 Acidobacteriota bacterium
GGCTCCTGGACTTGGCCGCACATCTGGCCCAGCGCGGGCATGCGCGCCTGATCGTCATCGCTGGCGGAGCCGGAGCCGACTGGTTGGCCGCGCACGCGCACACCGTGCCTGCTGGCGCAATGACGCTACTTCCATTCCAGCCCTATGAGCAACTCTCTGCCGTGATGGGGGCAGCAGATGTTCTGATTGCACTGCTAGATTCGGAAGCGGGTATCTTTGCCGTTCCTTCCAAGGCGTTAGCCTATTTGTGTGCAGCCCGCGCCCTTTTGGTGGCAGCTCCACAGGAAAATGCTGCGGTACAAGTGGTTGCGCGCGCGCAGGCTGGCTTAACCGTTTCCTCAGACTCCGCGGCAGAGTTTCTCAGCGCTGCGGATCAGCTCATCGCGCATCCATCTCTCTGCCAAGAGTATGGGCGGAATGCGCGGGCCTACGCCGAACGCACCTTTGCAATCTCCGCAATCGCAGATCGATTTCTGCATACAATCCACGCAGTTTTGCCCGCTGAGACTGCACCCAGTCCCAACCCGCAAGGACACCAGTCTTGACCCCTTTGTCAGCGCGCACGGCAGTGATCTTCGGCGGCACCGGCTGCATTGGCACGCACATGGCGCAGCATTGTTTGCAGCACAACCTCTTTGAGCAGATCTATCTTGCCGACCTGCACCCACCGCGTAGCGACGCATGGGCGCAGCGGCTGCACGAGGGGCTGCGATCCGGGCGCATCGTCTACGTTCCGCTCGATGTGCGCCAGCCGATTCCAAGTTCTCCACTTCCCACGCATTGCGATGTGGTCTTCAACTTTGCCGCTGTGCATCGGGAACCGGGCCATGCGCGGCAGGAGTATTTTGACACCAACATCCCTGGGGCCAAACACGTTTGCGCCTACGCAAGCGAGTCCGGTGCGCAGCAATTGCTCTTTACCAGCAGCATTGCACCCTATGGCTCCAGCGACGCGCCCAAAGATGAGGACACGCTGCCCGCGCCCGATACTCCCTACGGGGAATCCAAGCTGGCCGCGGAGGAGATTCACAGCGCTTGGCAACAGTCGGATGCTGCACGAAGCCTCATACTTCTGCGCCCGGGCGTTGTCTTTGGCCCCGGAGAAAATGCAAACATGGCGCGGCTGGTGCGCAGCCTGGTCAAAGGGTATTTCGTCTACACGGGCAATCAATCCACGCGCAAGGCTGGCGTGTATGTCAAAGAGCTTTGCCATGTGATGCAGTACGCGCTGGAGTTGCAGCAGCAGCATGCAATTCCACAGCTGCTCTGGAATGTCTCCTGCGATCCACCGCCAGCATTGGAGGAATATGTGACGGCCATCTGCGCCGTGCTGGGTCGCACGCGCAAGCCGCTTTCGATTCCGCGCGGTCTACTTATGAGCGTCGCACACACAGTCGGGGCCATCTCAGACAGGCTGGGTATTCGTCAGCCGATCCATCCCGTGCGCATGCGCAAGCTCTTCCGCCCCACGCACATCGAACCCAAGCGCCTGCGGGAAGCGGGCTACCGCTATCGCTATACGTTGGTGGAAGCCTTTGCGGATTGGCGCGCGGAGGCTCCGGAAGATTACTGAGGAGGACAATACTCCCTACTGCGCGGTCAATTGCTGCGGGCCGGTTGGTTCCATGTCCAGCAGATTATTCAACCGATTGAAGTAATTGAACAGGCCGATTGCCGCGAGCAACTCAATGATCTCTCCCTCAGAATAGTGTTCCCGGAGTTGAGTCATTTCTGCGTCAGTCAGCGGGCGCTCATTGCGCGTCATTGCCTCTGCCAGCCACAGCGCCGCTTTTTCGGATGCGGTGAAGTCCGTCCGCCCGGCATACTCCGCCAGATGCTCAATTTGCTCCTTACTCCAACCCAGCCGCAGTCCAATGCGCGTGTGTGAGGCCAGACAATAGGAACAATGATTCAATTGCGAGGTGCGAATGATGACCAATTCTTTGAGTTTGGTACTGAGCGTGCCGGTGTTCAGAATGGCCTCAAAGTGCGCGATCATCGTCTGAAAGATTTCTGCGCGATGGGCCACGGTGCGAAACATGTTTGGCACATTGCCGCGCTGTTGCAGATACCGGTCGTAGATCGCTCCGGTCTCCGGCGATACCTCGGCTCGTTCCAATCGGGAAATTTTGGGCATAACCTTCTCCTGTCTTCCTCATAATAGTAACGGGACCAGACGGGCTTGGCGCATTTTGATTCCTGGCGATTCCGCAGACTTGCGCGGAGGTTCTTGGGCGCTTGCGTGCGTGCAGTTGCTGGCAAATCCAATCGAATCCGGTTACACTCAGTGCGATCCATGGTAGCGCGGGCAACACTCGGCCAGATTTTGGAGCGTACAGGCTCCCAATGAGTACCACGGTTTTTCTTCCAAGGAGCAGGCGCCCATGCAGGATCGGTGCCGTATATAAGATGAGCACTTCGCAATTTAGCGGCACGCCGTTCCTTGCCTTTGAGCATGTCTCGAAGAGCTTTGGACGTTTGCAGGTACTCAATGACGTCAGCTTTCACGTCATGCCCGGCGAGACGCTCTGCATTCTCGGACGCAGCGGCGTGGGCAAGTCGGTCGCCTTGCAGCACATCATGGGATTTTTGAAGCCCGACGCTGGCCGCGTCTTCGTCGCTGGGCAGGAGATTACCCATCTGAACGAGGAGCAATTGCTGCCGGTGCGCCGCAAGGTGACCATGGTGTTTCAAAGTGGCGCGCTATTTGATTCGCTCACTGTTGCCGAGAATGTAGCCTTCCCCCTGCGCGAGCGCGGGGAGCTGGAGGAGGAGCAGGTGCAACAGATCGTGCAAGGATTGCTGACGATGGTGGGCGTGGAAGCGATGAGCAACCAGATGCCGGCGGAACTGTCTACGGGCATGAAGCGTTCTGTCGCCATTGCGCGCGCCCTGGCTGCGCAGCCGGAGGCGATTCTCTACGATGAGCCGACGACGATGGTCGATCCACTGATGGCTCACCTGCTGGCAGAGTTGCTGCAAAAGCTACGGCAGCAACTGCACCTGACCAGCATTGTGGTGACCCACGACCTGCGCTTTGCTCGCACACTGGCCGATCGTGTTTTGTTTCTGCAGGATGGCCGAGTACACTTCTGGGGAACCATGCAGGAAATGCAACAGAGTCCCGATCCGATCTTGCAACAGTTTCAAGCCATGGATGAGCGGGAAATCCTAGTGTAAATGGCTGAATCGTCACTGTTGACGCTCTTGAGGCATCTGGAAATTCGCGCAGATTGATCTTGCGAAAACTATAGAGTTATAGGTACCATCATTCCAGTAAGAAACAGAAGAGCTTTGGGTTTCCGTGTTGCCGATTGGCGACGCTGCTGCTTGGTCCCGTTGTGCTGCGTACTTGCTGAATTCGGGAAGAAGGCTGTACGAACCCGACCTGTGCTTGCGTCAGACCCCGCTGTAAATCAATGGGTTAGCGCAAGGCAGGGTCAAGCCGCCGGTACGTGTTGGTTTGCTGAACCTTGTTAGGCTTCTGGTTTGGTTCGAACTTGTGAACTCAGCGCGAACAGGGAAGATACAGAATGGCATCCCCAGATTTAACCCATTGGTCTGTAGCCAGGCCGACACGATACCCGGAAACAGCGACCTCCCGTCTGGCCAGTGTTGAGTCAGCAAGTCGGCGGCATTCTGCCTCCGGCCCCACGGCCTTGGTTTGGATGTTGGCAGACTGCGTGCTCGTGGCTTTTTCCGCGCTGTTGGCCACGTACTTCCATCATATTGCAGCGCGTAGCTCGGTGTTGCCGGGACGCCTCCAGGAGTATGCCAATCCCGCAGTCTTTTACCTGTACATGGCTGGGTACGCGCTGGTGCTGGTTGCCGTCAATCGCTCATATGGTTTGTATGAAGTGTTGATGAGCCGCAGCCGTTTGCGTGAGCAGCGACTCTGTTTGGAAGCCGGACTGACCGCAGGTTTGATTTTGGCTGGAGCCCTTTACTTCACTCGGGAAGATGCTGTTTCGCGCGCAGTGGTCACGGCAACCATTTTGCTTTCTACCGTGTTGATGTGTGTGCGCCGGGGGATTCGCAGTTACATCACGTACAAGCGCTTTGAACAGGGCATCAACACACGCAATGTCTTGATCGTGGGCACGGGAACCGCCGCCGCTGCGGTGCAGAGTCATTTGCAGCGTGTGCGCAGGCTCGGCTACACCTGTGTCGGCTTCTTGCGAACGGAGCAGGACAACTATTGCACCGTCGATACTGTGCTCGGCGATGTGTCGGAACTCTCGCGCTTGGTACGGCAGCACTTTATCGATGACATTTTCATTACAGGCCCGTGCGAGCGTGGGGTGATCAAGCAGTTGTTAGCCGAGGCCACGGCCTGTGGTGTGGATGTTCGTGTCGTCCCTGACCTATATGACGGCATATCGTGGCACGCTCCCGTGGAATATGTCGGCCAATTTCCGACATTGCCGCTGCATCGCAAGCGGATTCCAGCGCTGGGCTTGATGGCCAAGCGCGTGCTGGATTTATTTGTTTCGCTCTTTGCGCTGGTATCGTTGGCTCCGTTGATGGCCGTCTTGGCTCTGGCCGTTCGTCTCAGCTCGCCAGGCCCGGTGTTTTATGCCTCAGAGCGCATTGGGCGCAAGGGCAGAACCTTTCGCTGTTGGAAGTTTCGCACCATGGTGATCGATGCGGAGGCGCGCAAAGAATCCCTGCGCCACATGAATGAGCGCGACGGCGTTCTCTTTAAGATTCGCCATGACCCGCGTGTAACTGGGTTGGGGAAATTTCTGCGCAAATACTCGCTGGACGAGTTGCCGCAATTTTGGAATGTGTTGATTGGCGACATGAGCATCGTTGGCCCGCGCCCACCGCTGGCCGGGGAGGTGCGCCAGTATGATTTGCATCATCTGCGCAGGCTGGATGTGCAGCCGGGCATCACGGGGCTGTGGCAGGTGAATGCGCGGCAGGATCCGTCCTTTGATAATTACATTTCCCTCGATACAGCCTATGTGGACAACTGGAGCCTGTGGTTGGACCTGAAGATTATGACGCGCACCTTCGGCGTGGTGCTCAACGGCACTGGCAACTGAGGCGGGCTGGGGATGCGTGTGTTCCGGGCTTTGTTGTCATTGCGGCAGGCAGCCGATAGACTGATGCTGTGATTGTTGCACTGGCGCAGATCAACCCCACCGTCGGGGACTTCCTAGGCAATCAAAAAAAGATTGAGGCCTTTACGCGCGAAGCTGCGCAACGCGGCGCGCGCTTGGTCATCTTCCCCGAGATGGCCATCTGCGGCTACCCGCCTGCGGATTTGCTGGAGCGTCCAGCTTTCACCGCTAAGTGTCAGCAGGTCGTGGATGCAATTGCACAACTGACCGCCGATGGTGGCATCTCTATCCTATGCGGCACGGTGACGCCCACAGCCCATGCGACAGGCAAGCGCAGAATGAACTCCGCAGTCTTGTTGCAGCATGGCAAGGTTGCTTTTACCCAATCCAAACGCCTGCTTCCGTTCTATGATGTCTTCGATGAGCAGCGCTATTTTGCGCCCGCCGATACGCAGAGTGTTTATGTCGTGGACGGGCGACAGGTTGCGATCACGATTTGCGAAGACGCATGGAACGATAAAAACTTCTGGCCGCAACGGCTCTATAGCGTCGATCCCGTGGAACACCTGATGCAGCAGGGCGCTACGCTGATTGTGAATCTCTCGGCCTCGCCATATCACCGCAACAAACGTGCACTGCGCACGCAGATGCTGGCGGCGATTGCGCAACGACACCAGACGCCGGTGCTGATGGTCAATCAGGTGGGCGGCAATGACAGCCTTGTCTTTGACGGTAGCAGTGTGGCGTTGGCTCCCGATGGAAGCTGCATTGCGCAGGCCGCCAGCTTTGCAGAAGACTTGGTGCTGGTGGATCTGGATGCAATGACTGGAGACCTGCACGGCTCGCGCATCGAGGATGAGGATGCGGCTATCTATGACGCTCTAGTGCTGGGTACGCGGGATTATGTGCGCAAGTGCGGTTTCTCAAAAGCCGTAGTGGGATTGAGCGGCGGAATCGATTCTGCATTGGTAGCCTGCATTGCCACGGAGGCGCTGGGCAAGGAGAATGTTTTGGGCGTCGGCCTGCCGAGTCAATACTCTTCCCAGGGGTCCATTGATGATGCGCGGCAGTTGGCGGCCAATCTGGGCATTGCATTCGAGCTGCTGCCGATTCAACCAATTTTTGAGGTGAGCAGCACCACACTGGCTCCGCTGTTTTCCGGAATGCCTGTCGATACAACCGAAGAGAATCTACAATCGCGCATACGCGGTATTCTTTTGATGGCTCTTTCGAATAAACTATCCGCACTCGTATTGACGACGGGAAATAAGTCCGAAATGTCTGTCGGGTACTGCACGTTGTACGGGGACATGGTGGGTGCGTTGGCGGTAATCGGCGATGTGTTGAAGACGACAGTCTACCGGCTTAGCCGTTTCGTGAATCGCGAGCGTGAGGTGATTCCACAGAGCACACTTACCAAAGCTCCCTCTGCCGAGTTGCGACCCGACCAGAAAGACACGGACTCGCTTCCGCCGTATGATGTATTGGATCCCATCTTGGAAGCCTACGTGGAGCATTATTTGGGCGTGGAAGCTATTGCCGCCGAGCAGGGGCAGAGTTTGGATCTGGTACGCAAGATGGTTCAGTTGGTGGAGCGAAGTGAGTACAAGCGCCAGCAAGCTGCACCAGTATTGAAGGTAACGCAAAAATCTTTTGGGAGCGGAAGACGGTTCCCGATTGCGGTCAAAGTACAAGTTTAATCTAGGAGAGAAATGGAAATGAAAATTAGGTACATGAATCTTATCGCGGCTGCGAGTCTTGGAGCAGCATTTTTCGCGCATGCACAGGCAGCTCCCGCATCCGCACCGCAAAAACAGGCTCCAGCCGCAACGCAGCAAGCAAAAACGCCTGCACCCGCGCTCCAGCTGTCCACACCCGGCAAAGCTCCCGCACCGCCGCCGCCCGTGCAGTTTCCTCCGGTAGACCCAAAAAACTTTACAGCCACCAGCCCTTCTGTGGAGACCGTCAACGCGTTTCTGAAACAGATATGGGGCTACGATCCGAATCGCAGATGGCAGGTGCAGTCCATCGAGACTACGGAGGCTCCCGGAGTGAGCAATGTAGTCGTCATGGTTGCGGAAGATGGTGTCAGCCGTCAGCCCGGACAAACAGCACTCTTTGTGCTGCCGGATGGCAAGCATGCGATTGCTGGCAATCAAATCATGGCCTTTGGCGCAGATCCCTTTGGAGACATACGAGCCAAGTTGAATGCAGGTGCCAACGGCCCTTCGCGTGGATCGGATTCCAAGGCGTTGGAGCTGGTTGAGTTCGCGGATCTACAGTGCCCCCATTGCAAGGAAGCGCAAGCCACGGTCGAGCACATCCTGCAAGACTTTCCCACTGCGCGTCTTGTCTTTGAAAATTTCCCACTCACCAGCGTGCATCCGGCGGCGGAAAAGGCTGCCGAGTATGGCGTCTGTGTGGCAAAAACCAAGGGCAATGCAGCGTTCTTTCAATATGTGCAGGCCGTCTTTGACAATCAAGACAAGCTGACGCCCGATGCTACCGAAGCTACGTTGAAAGATGCAGCCACCAAGGCAGGGGCGGATCCAAGTGCGGTGAAGAAGTGCCTCGAAGATCCCGCTACCAAGGCAGATGTGGCCGCTTCGTTGAAGTTGGGCTACGACGTCAAAGTCAACGCCACGCCGACATTGTTCGTCAATGGCCGAGCCGTTCCCATCAATGCCTTGCCGTATAACACCGTAAAGCAGCTTGTAGCCTTTGCGGTCAATCAAAAGTAGTTCGATAAAGCACAACCAATCAGAACCGGGATGGCAGATTCTGCCATCCCGGTTCTGATTTTGGCCTGTTTATTTTTGGGGCGCTTCCACCGCCAGCATGGGCGATGCTGTGACATCTGTAGCCAAGCGGACAATGTGCGGCGTGATCACGACGACCAGATCCCCCACCGTGGTTTGCGGATTGTTGTTGGCGGTCCAAGACATTCCCGGTAGTTCGCTGATTCCAGGAATGCCCGTCAGCACATTTTCCTCTTGTCGCGTCATGCTGCTGACGATCAATGCGCTCTCTCCATCCTGCAAATCCACGGTGGAGGCGAACGCGCGGCTATTGAGGATGGGAATTCCGTTCAAGGAGCCGCCGCCGAGCGCTTCAATCTTGGTATCCAATTGCAGCAGAACATGGCCATCGCGCTGGATGCTGGGAGTGGCTTTCATGGTCAGTCCCAGATTTTCATACTGCACCTGCGGTGCTTGTGCCAAGGCGTCCAAGCCGCTCAATGCGGAGTTGGCTCCCAAACCAGAGAATCCCCCCAGACCCAGTGCTCCTGCCAAGGCCGGGGGCAAATTGCCTCCTGTCGTTCCCGATGAGTAGCTGGCGGTAATGATGGGGTATCGGGAGCCAACCATGAAGGTTTCCTTCTCTTGGCTGGACGCACGCAATTGCACATGATCCAGTTGCTTGGCTGTGGAGGTGTTCAGCGATGCATTCAATGTGAACGTACCCAGCGTAACGCCTGTGAGCGTGAGTCCATTGCCGAAGAGTGCGAAGGGTTGGCTCAAAATGGAACCGCTGGCCAAGCCGTAGTAAACCAGCAGGGCTGCGATGGCCACATAATCACTCGGATTGACAAGGCCACTGGAGATGAGCTGGCTGATAATGCCTTGGTTCTGACTGATGAGGCTTTGGATCTCAGTGGGCACGTTAAAAAGAGTGAACTGCTGCGGCAATTGCATGCCGATATCCAAAGAACGGTTGTCATTTACCTGATAGATGCGTACATCCAACAAAACTTCCGGGGCATTTTTGTACAAGTCCGACACCGTTTGGTTGATTGCCTTCAAAATCGATTCCGGAGCACGCAAGGTAAGCGTGCTGTTCTCCAATCGAGACGAGACCTGCTTAATGCCAAAGACATTTTTGATCATGTTGCCCGCGTCGATCATTTGTTTTTGATCCAAACCCGGCAAATAAAGCGTCTCCAGCAACAACGGCTCGTATTGCTTGTGCAATTCCGGAGTGTTGCGCGCAACCAGCACATGCGTTGCATCCATGGGAACGGTAAACGTATTCGTCAGTAGTTGTACCGCCGTCGATGCCTGTGCATAGGAGGCTTGATCCAAATCCATATGGACGGGATTTTCCTGGACGGAATCATCGATGGTAGGCGTGATGCCATACGCTGTGTATACACGCGTAATGAAATCTTTCGTCTGGGTGCGCAGGTGAAAGCTCTCCAGCATTTTTGAGGGCTTCAATTCAATGGCTCCCCCAACCTGTGGCAATGTGCTGGTATTGGCGCTAGCCGCTGGCTGTGGAGCTAGGACTTGGCTCAAAATTTGCAGACGCTCGCGCACAAAGGGATTGCCGGGATCAAGGTCTTGCGCTTGTTGCAGCAGGTTGAGCGCGGCGCTGGTCTTTTGTAGCTCCTGCAGTTTGCTGGAACGCTGCAACAGAGTGGCCACGGAGCGTTGCCGTGAGATCTCCTTGCCCGCCAGATAGTTCAGCGCATTGGGATTCAACTGATACGCCTCAGAATACAAACGGAAGGCGAGCTGGGCATTGTCCTTTTGCAAGGCTTGTTTGGCGCGTGCTGCGTCTTTATGGGCGCGACGTTTTTGCCGGGCGGTGGGTGCGTGTGGACGCTCCGCCTTGGGCGGCGTCGTGCCCAGCGCATCCTGCGCAAGGAGTGGCAGGGTTTGAGGGCCGATACAGAAGAGCACGGTGAGCGCGGCAGTCATGGCTCCGCGTAGGGCGCTGACGCAGTGGCGCTGGATTGGTTGAGAGGGAACGTGGGCGAGGATGGAGGGTTTGTACTGCATTCTGCCTAGGCTGGGTACGCCACGCTCGCAGTGGCCATGCACTCCAGCAAGTTCGCTGCCAGGTGCTCCGGCGCGTGTTGTTGCAGGTGCTCCAGCGTATAGGCCCCAGTGGCTACGGCCAGCACGGGCAGGGAATTGGCACGGGCCGCAGCGATGTCCGCTGGCGTGTCGCCGATGACGCAGATGCTGGCCTGAGAGCCAGCCAGAGAGCGCGCTTGCGCTGCGCCATGGGCCAGAATGTCTGCGCGTTGCGGTCGCGTGTCACAAAATGCGCCGAACTGGAAGTAATCGCGCTGTCCGCAAATCTCCAGCTTCAACCAGCCGATGGACTCCACATTGCCGGTGGCCACGCCGAGGAGTTTGCCGCGGGATTGCAGGGATTGCAGCGCGGAAAAAGATCCGGGCGTGGGTTGAGCCACCAAAGCGTGCTTGCGCGCAAAGACGATGCGCTGCATAGCGTCGAGAATTTGAGGGATTAAATGCTGTGCTTCCGAGGCGGCAATAGCGTGGCGGCGCAGCATCTGTTGCAAAATGGCGGTGTCGGTGTTGCCGTGCAGCGTGATGCCGTCGAGCGAACTGCGTTCGCCGGTGACGGCCTGGAATGCCTCAGCAAAGGAAGCGAAGTGGATGCGGTCTTTGCAGCGGAGCAGCGTGCCGTCAATATCGAACAGATAAGCATCGTAGGCGTCCCAGCGGGAAAGCGGCTGGCTGAGGCGCGGTGCGGCTGCCTGTGTTGTGGCAGCCGAGGCGGGACGGGGAGATTGCCGGTCCGCAAGCGTTGTGCGTGTGTCCATGACGATTGCGTTGCTACCGTTCCAGTTTACCGCGAACGAACCATACGCAGCGAGTGCATGGCCGCCGATTCACTGCGTGCCGGGCGCTTGAGCCCCAAGCGAATTTGTGAGGGGTCCAGATTCAGATCGGTCATCATGCGGCTAAGCGTGTTGCGGTGTACGCCCAACTCGCGTGCCGCCTTGCACTGATTGCCTTTGTGATTGGCCAGAACTTCCTGGATATACCGCCGACGAAACTCACGCACAGCCTCTTCATAGGGAATACTGCTGGCGTACATTTGAATCACCAGACTGTCCAATTCGTGTTTCACGCTGACCTCTTCAGGCTCGGAAGCGAAGGTTGCCTTATTTCAATTTGAACGACGGGGATCAATTGGAGACAGGTTCCATTGTATCCACGAAAATTGCTTTTGGGTGCTCGAAAAAAGTAATACCCAACAGTACCTTTTCCTTCAATGCAGCCGGGGCTTGTGCGGATAAAAAGCCTACGCCCGGTAAAAAGTAGGGAACCAGCCGGGAGCCTTGCAGCCACGGTGCGCCGGGTCGGAAGGCGGCCAGCGCGAGGAGCGCCACCATAACCAGCAGGCAACCGCGCACAAGGCCGAAGGCCGCACCCAGGATGCCATCCGCCCAACTGAGGCCGATGAACTCCACCGCATCGCGCAGCGCACTGCCGATAAGACTGGCCACCAGCATGATGCCGAGAGCGATGCACAAAAACGCCAGCGCATCCGCAATGCCAGGGGAATGAATCCAGTGGGAGAGTGGAACGGCCAGCGCCGGATACTGGCGCGAGGCCATGAGCAAGCCGATGACCAGCCCGGCCAGAGCAAACAACTCGCGGACCAACCCTTGCCGGATGGCAGCCAGTGTCGAAAAGATGAGAATGGCCAAAATGGCCACGTCGACGAGCTTCACGGCTGGTTACTCCAAGGTTTGCCTGCCGGTAATGCGCCGGAAGGCCTCCAGATATTTTTCGCGCGTGTGTAGTACGACATCGTCAGGCAGTTCGGGGGCCGGTGCCTGCTTGTTCCAGCGAATGCTCTCAAGATAATCCCGAACGAACTGTTTGTCGAAGGAAATTTGCGGGCCGTCGGAAGTGTAGGAATCCTTAGGCCAATAGCGGGAGGAGTCGGGCGTAAGCACTTCGTCGGCCAAAAGGATCTCTCCGTTGAAGCGGCCAAATTCAAACTTGGTGTCGGCCAGAATCATGCCGCAACGGTCGGCATGGGCGGCGGCGCGGCGATAGATTCCGAGCGTCAGATCGCGCAGGCGTTCAGCATCGGACTGGCCGATTTTTTGCGCCATTTCTGCAAAGGAGATGTTGATGTCATGCTCGCCGTCGCTGCTCTTGCTGGCCGGGGTGAAGATGGGTTCGGGCAGGCGATCGGACTCTTTGAGTCCCGCAGGCAGAGGAATGCCGCAGACTGTGCCGGTGGCTTGATACTCCTTCCAGCCGGAGCCGGAGAGGTAGCCGCGCACGACGCACTCGACGGGAAACATTTGGGCGCGCTTAACCAGCATGGAGCGACCGCGCAGATCGTCTGCGAAGGGCGCCAACGCGGCTGGGTACTGGGTGACGTCGGCGGTGAGCAGATGATTGGGCAGCAGATCGCGGAGCAGATCAAACCAGAAGAGGGAGATTTGCGTGAGGATTTTGCCCTTGTCCGGGATGCCGGTGGCGAGCACGTGGTCAAAGGCGGAGATGCGGTCGGTGGCGACGAAGAGCAGGGCATCGCCGACAGAGTAAAGATCGCGCACCTTGCCGCGCGCATGCAGGCGCAGCCCGGCGAAGTCCGTAGTTTGCAGTGCTGACAACAAGAGAATTGCGCCTCACAGGTTGGGAGTCGAGCGGAGCGAATCTTGATTGTCCGCCGCCGCCGGGGCTTTGTCAACGGAGGAAATTGGGAGGCTTGGCGTGCATCCCTTGCAAAAAATTACCTACCTTGGCTTCCGGATGATGTGGACATTTGACTGGAAGATGAAGCGGTCAGTTGCTTTACGTCTTCCAATAGCGAAGAGAGCGCGGTATCAAAATTATTGTCTCGATTTTTCTGTAAAATTGCGGGCGGTATATATTCGCTGAATGCCCATAAGATGACGTGTGTTTTCGCATCGAGAATAACCAGGTGTAATTTTGGGATGAGGTCGATATAGCCGTCACTCAAACTGGTTTCGTTAGACAGATATATGCGTGATTCACTGATTTCACATCGAATCTGAAAGATCAAATCCGCTTGTGCAGGTGAGAGCGTGATTTTGAATTTTCCCCAAGTCTGCATGGCAGCATAAAATTGGTTATAGAACCGCGCTGGCCCTCCGCTGTAAGGTGCATATTTCGTTGCGTTGTCACCTGTGTCATGATCTCCTAAATCGGGGTAATTGTCCTGGCCTGCGTTGGAGATAAAGATTGTTTTTGCCTGAGTGATTTGGATGGGGATGGGCGCTGCAGGAATTTTTTTTGCATTCGATTCTGATTTCGCGTGCGGAACGATCCCGAACAACATTGCGATAAGACAGCCTGCAATGACTGGATTTTGGGTTCTCAATTTCTTCTCCAGAATGGTATGGGATGGATTCTCAAATCCTGCGCCTGCGACGCAAACCCCAGTTCTTGATGCGGCTCCCATTCTGAGTTGCACCGGCAGCTTTGTCAACGGAGGAAATTTGAGGATGGAGCGCACAGCGTGTAGCTGACATTCTCTGGCTTCTTCGCTGCGCTCGAAATGACTCTTTGTGGTTGCTGGGTGGTGTTGTGACTAATCGGGTGCCCCAGGTCTCAAGGCGAGACCTGGGGCACCCGATGGTTTGCATTCGACGAATGGCTTGGCCTAGGCGCTGACCAGTTCGCGCTGCTCGGCGCGGGCGCGGTCGTTTCCGCCTAAACGAACGGAGACGACTTTGGAGACGCCCGGCTCCTGCATGGTGACGCCGAAGATGGACTCTGCCGACTGCATCATGCGCTTGCTGTGCGTGATGACGATGAAGTGCGTCTTGTCGCTGAGGCCCTTGAGCATGCCCGCCAGACGGCCCACGTTGGCTTCGTCGAGTGGCGAGTCCACTTCGTCGAGCAGGCAGAAGGGGCTGGGCTGGTATTGGA
>JAJZMO010000180.1:0-5766 GCA_021798235.1 Acidobacteriota bacterium
TGGAGGCGGGCCGCGAAGTGGCCCACGCCGACGTGATCAAGGCCGAGCTGGAACAAGAGCAGCGCCAGCGCGATCTGGCCGATGCGCAACAAACACTGTTGACGGCACGCGAATCACTGGGCGTGCTGCTCTTCCGCGATCCGTCCACGCCGTACACGCTGGAAGATACCCTCGGCGCGCAAAGCGCAATTCCCGATCCAGCGCAAGTGCGCGCGCTGGCTGCGCAGAACAATCCGGAGGTGCGCAGCGCACTGGCCGCCTTGCATGCAGCGCAACAGGATACGCGCGCCGCTTGGGCGGAGTATTTGCCCTCCTTCACGCTCAGCTACAACTACGGCATCGACGCGCCGGACTTTGCGGCGCAAGGTCCCGGCGGACGGCAGTACCTGGGCTACTCGATTGGTGCCGGTGTGGATCTGCCGCTGTGGAACTGGTTTCGCACGCAGGACAAGGTGCAACAGAGCCAACTCCACGAGCATGAGGCGCAGGCCGCGCTCGACTACACGCAGCGGCAATCCATTGCCGCGCTCGACGCAAGCTATGGAGAGTTGCAGACGGCATCGGCTGCGCTCTCCTCTTTGGAAACGAGCGTGCAGCAGGCGCAGCAGAGTTTGCAGCTGACCACAGAGCGCTACCAAGCCGGCGAGGCCAGTGTGTTGGAAGTGGTCGACGCGCAAAACACCTACTTGGCCGCAGAGTCTGCGGTCGCCGATGGCGCGGTACGCTTTCACATGGCCTACGCCAATTTGGAACGCTGGACAGGACCCCTGCCATGAAAATTTTTAAGGCGCGGAATCGCACCCTTTTCCAATCCTCGCAGCCCCCACGCACGCTGCAAGGCAGGCGTGCGCGGTGCGGTCGAATTCTCGGCGCAAGTATTGCGGGCGCGGGACTGCTGGCTGGAATTGTCGGTTGCAGCCGCGCTCCCAAGGACGCAACGCCCGTTGTCAGCGTGCAAACGGCGTTGGCGCGCCGCGCGTCGCTCACCGAGGTCGTCACCGGAGAAGCCACTCTGGAGCCGCTGCATCCAGCCGTGCTGGCCACCAAGATCAGCGCGCCGGTGGCCCACTATTTTGTGCAGCGCGGCGACCGCGTGCATAAAGGCGAGTTGCTGGTGACGCTGGAAAACAGCGATCTGGCCGGAGCAGCGCTGGCCAGCCAGGGCGCATATGCACAGGCAAAAGCGCAGGCGGCCCTGACGCAGGCAGCCGTGCCGCAAGAGTTGCAAAAGGCGCAACTGGAAGCAGCGCAAACCAAGGCGCAGGTCGATCTGCAACAGCGCATTTATCACAGCCGCAAGCAACTCTTCGAACAAGGGGCGCTGCCGGGGCGCGATGTGGACCAGGCCAAGGTCGCACTGGTGCAGGCTAAAACGCAATATGCCGAGGCGCGGCGGCATTTGCAGGCCGTCGAAAAGGTAAATCAAAGCGCCGAGCTTTCCAGCGCCACCGGCCAGTTGCAAAAGGCGCAAGGGCAATGGGAGCAGGCGCAGGCGAGTCTGGCCTACTCCGAAATTCGCAGCCCGATTGATGGCTTCGTCACCGACCGACCGCTCTACGAGGGCGAGATGGCCGCAGCAGGAACGCCATTGGTCACGGTGATGGACTTGGACGTATTGATCGCCAAGGCGCATCTGCCGCAAGCGCAGATTGCGGGCCTGCGCGTGGGTGCCCCGGCGCTGGTCACAGTACCGGGGCTGGACGCACCGGTTGCTGGATCCGTGATGTTGGTCAGTCCAGCGCTGGATCCGGGTTCGACCACGGTTGAGGTTTGGGTGCGCGTGGAAAATACAGCGCATCGTTTGCAGCCGGGCACGCCGGTGCATGTCTCCGTGCAGGTGCGCACGATTGCCGACGCGCTGGTGGTTCCCACAGCCGCGCTGGTGCAGAGTGCGGGCGGCGGCGCGCATGTCATGGTTGTCGGCGCAGACTCCATCGCACACGCGCGCACGGTGCAAGTGGGTGCGGAGAGCGATGGGCTGGTGCAGATACTCTCTGGCCTGAGGGCAGGGGATGCGGTGATCACCGCCGGGGCCTATGCGATGGACGCGGGCACGAAGGTGCGCGTCGTCGCCGCCGCGGCGGGAGATACGCAGCCATGAGTCTCTTCGCAAGCGATGCACAAACGCCAGCGAACACGGCGCCGGAGTTTTGGATCGTCCGGCACACGCGCACGATTCTTTTCTTTACGCTGGTGCTGGCGATCGCGGGCATCTATCTTGCCTTTCAATTGCCGGTCGCTGTTTTTCCGCACACAAGTTTTCCGCGCGTCACCATCTCGATTGACAACGGTGTGATGCCGATTGAACAGATGGAGGTGACCATCACCCGCCCGGTGGAGAACGCAGTCAACTCCGTGCCGGGCCTGGAAACCGTACGCAGCATCACCAGTCGTGGCGAGGCGGAAGTCGATCTGTTCTTCAACTGGAATGTGGACATGGTTTCCACGCTGCAAATGGTGGACGCAGCCGTGGCGCAGGTGCGGCAAAAGCTGCCTGCCACGGCGGAGATCACCACACATCGATTGAGCTTCGCCTCCTTTCCGATCCTCGGCTACAGCCTCACCTCGGACACCACAGCGCAAACGGATCTCTGGGAGATGGCGACCTATGAGCTGAAGCCGCGCCTGAACCGGCTGCCCGGCGTGAGCAGCGTGACGGTGCAGGGCGGACAAGTCCCCGAAGTCCACGTAGTGCCCGACCCGGCGAAGCTGCTGGCGGCGCGCATCACCATTGGCGACCTGTTGCAGGCCGTTGCGCGCACGAATCTGATTGAATCGCCCGGCCTGTATCCCAGCCATCATGAACTGCTGCTGGCGCTGGTGGGTGGGCAGGTGCATTCGGCGCAAGAGCTGGCGCAGGTCGTCGTCACCACAACGGCTGCGGGCGTGCCCATTCACATCGGCGATGTGGCCAGCGTGGAGGCCTCCACCGAACCGGTGTACACGCTTGTGACCGCCAATGGCAAACCCGCCGTGCTGCTGAACGTGAACCGGCAGATTGGCTCGAACGCATTGGGCGTGGCGCGGGCTGTGCAGGAAGAGGCGCAGGCCATTCGCGCGACGCTGCCGCCGGGAGTACATCTGGAACCGTTTTACGATCAGTCGCTGTTGATTCAGGACTCCATCCACAGCGTGCGCGATGCGATTCTGCTGGGCTTAATTTTGGCTGCGGTGATTCTTGTACTTTTCCTGCGCGACTGGGGATCGTCGCTGGTTGCGGGGCTGGTGATTCCCGTAACCATTCTCGCCACCATCGTTGTGTTGAGCGCGATGGGCCAGAGCTTCAATCTGATGACGCTGGGCGGTCTGGCCGCTGCGGTTGGATTGATCATTGATGACGCCATCGTCGTCGTCGAAAACATTGTGCTGCACATCGACGCAGGCCAGCAGCGCGTGGAGGCCGTGCGCAGCGCGCTGGGCGAAATCACTGTGCCGCTGCTCGGCTCGACGATTACACCCATCGTGGTCTTTGTTCCGCTGATCGGCGTTACCGGCGTTACCGGCGTTTTTTTCCGCGCGCTGGCCATCACCATGGCCGTGGCGCTGCTGGTCTCGCTGGCGCTGGCGCTGACGTGGACGCCAAGCCTGAGCCTGCTCTTCATCCGCAAAGGAAACCATGCCGCGCCGCAGCCGAGTCCGGTGGACGCGCACGACTTATTGGAACGCGAAGAGCAGATGCAGTCGCCGTGGATGCGCAGCATTTTGGATGCCTACGCTCGCTGGATGCGCGTGGCGTTGCGCAAGCCGCTCTGGATCGGCGTGGGCTGCCTGTTGCTGGTACTGGCCGGGGCGCTGGCCTTTCGCGGCTTGGGGTCCGACCTGTTGCCCGCGATGGATGAAGGCGGCTTCATTCTCGACTATCTGATGCCTGCGGGCACATCGCTGACGGAGACCAATCGCGTGCTGCTGCAAGTGGAAAAAGTTTTGCAGCAGACGCCGGAGGTGGAAAGCACTTCGCGCAGAACCGGACTGCAACTCGGGCTGGCCGCCGTCACCGAGGCCAACCGTGGCGACTTTACCGTGAAGCTGAAGCGTGAGCGCAGCCGCAGCACGGACGCAGTGATGGCCGACGTGCGGGCGCGCGTGCAGCGGATTGCGCCGCAGTTGGACATTGAAGTAACGCAGATGTTGCAGGACAACATCAACGACCTGTCGAATGCTCCGGAGCCGATCCAGATTCGCTTGTTTTCTTCCAACATGGATTTGTTGCAGCAGACGGCACCGCGCATCGCCGACGCCATCGCCAAGATTCCCGGCGTGGTCGATGTGCGCAATGGCATTGACGACAACCTGAGCAGCCCGTCGACCAACTTCCAGGTACTGCCCGCCGTCGCCGCGCAGATCGGCTTTACGCCGCAAGAGGTGGCCACGGATGCGCAAGCGATTTTAGAAGGCGTGCCCACGGAGCAGCCGCTGATCCGCGCCGGACGTCCCTATACGATTCGCGTCCGCTTCGCGCATGCCTATCGCGCCTCCCTCGCAGCGATTGCGAACACGGTATTGGTCAGCTCCACGGGCCGAACGGCCACGCTGGGATCGCTGGCAACGATCACAGAGCAACCGCCGCAGAATGAAATCTTCCGCGAAAACCAACAGCGCGATTTGACCGTGACTGCTGGATTGGAAGGTGCAGATCTTGGCAATAGCATCGCGCGCATCCGGCAGAAAATTGCGGCGCTGCATCTGCCGCCCTCGCTGCGCGTGGTCTACGGCGGCGCATATGAGGTGCAGCAACAATCCTTCCACGAACTGCTGCGCGTGCTGCTGCTGGCCCTGGCTTTGGTCTTCGGCGTGCTGCTGGCAGAGTTTCGCAGCTTTGCCGCGCCCACGGCGATCCTGGCTTCGTCGGTGCTGTCGGTGGCGGGCGTTATGTTCGCGCTGCTCCTCACGCAGATCACCTTTAACGTCGCCTCGTTTATAGGCGTCATCATGGTGATTGGGATTGTGGCGAAGAATGGCATTCTGCTGCTGGATGCAGTGCAGAAGTTTCGCGCGCTGGGACTGCCCGCCGGGCAGGCGATCGTTGAGTCCGGGCGGCGGCGTTTGCGCCCGATTTTAATGACGGCTCTGGCCGCAATCTGCGGAATGCTGCCGCTGGCCTTTGGCATGGGCGCCGGTTCGCAGATGCTGCAACCGCTGGCCATCGCTGTCATTGGCGGCGTTCTGCTGTCGATGGTGCTCTCGCTGCTGGTGACGCCAGCGGTCTTCTACTGGCTGACGCAGTAGCCCATTCCACACAGGCGCAAACAGCAAGAGCCACGCGGTATGCGTGGCTCTTGGCGTTGAATCGTTGCGGGCCTACTCGGATTCCTTGCGGGCCTTTTTGCGGTTGCGTTTGCGGGCCAGCGCCTGCTTCACGCGCTTCTTTTCGCCCGGCTTCAAGTAATAGGAGTGACGCTTAACTTCCTTGATGATGTCCTCTTGCTGCACCTTGCGCTTAAAGCGGCGCAGCGCATTTTCGAGAGGCTCACCCTCTTGCACTTTTACTTCTGCCAATGGAACGACACCCCCAAACCTTCCTGTAGGAATCTTTAGACTACGGGAAAATGGGGCGAGACTCAAGCGGCGGCGGTTATTCTTCCGGGGCTTGGTAACAGGCGCGGCCTGGCTGGCAGCGGGCCAAATGGACGTAGTGCTCGTCGGGACCAGCGGTGGTCATGGTTTGCAGGCACCAATAGGTGCTGGCCGCAGCGATTCCGGGGTGCCAATCGGCGGCATTTTGCGGCGAGGTGCCATAGGGATTTTTCGTGCGCAGGCACTGGCAGG
>JAJZMO010000180.1:5866-13724 GCA_021798235.1 Acidobacteriota bacterium
TTAGCCGACCGCTCCCGGATCGCGTTGCATTTTGCCTGCGGCCAGCAGCACGGTGCGATAGATGGCCACGGGGAAGAGTTGCAGTTTGTAGGCATTCATCGCCAGCGGCGTTGCGCCCTGCATGGCGGCCTTGCCTGCGGCGCGCGCAGTAGCTTCGGTGATGGGCTTGCCGGTGAGCAAGGCCTCGGCCTGTTGGGCGCGACGCGGTGTGGGTGAGGCCGCACCCAGCACGATGGTCGCTTGCTGGCACAGGTCGCCTTGCATCCGCAGCACGACGGCGGCATCGGCGATGGGCCAGTCGAAGCTCTCCTTCTCGCCATATTTTTGATAGGCCGAGCGCGTGCCTGCGGCGGGCTTGGGAATGTGTACGGACGTCAGCAGCTCATCGGGAGCCAGGGCATTTTGCCGCGTGGGGTCGACCTCGGGCTTGATGTAGAACTCGCTGAGCGGAACGGTGCGCGTGCCCTTGGCGCTGCGCAGCTCCACGCTGGCGTTGAGCGCAACCAAAGCGACGGCGGTGGAGGAGGCAACAATAGTGGCCGAGACGCCGTTGTCAAAGATGGCGTGATATTGGTTCTGGCCCTCTTGCGCGAAGCATTCCTGGCCGCCTTTGCGCAGACATTTGTAGTCGGGCGAGCGGTAGTACCAGCACTGCACGTGTTGCAGCAGATTGCCGCCGAGTGTGGCCATGTTGCGGATATGCGGCGTGGCGGCGTGGCCAGCGGCGTCGGCCAGCGCGGTGTAGTGCGTGCGCAGCAGCGGATGCTCGCTGATTTCGGCCAGCGTAACCAGCGGGCCGAGCGTAACGCCCGACTGGGTCTCCTGCACGCCGCGCAGCGTGGGAATGTTACGAATGTTGACCAGCCGCTCCGGATCCGCGATGCGATTCTTCATGCGGTCGAGCAGATCAATGCCGCCGGCCTTGACGGTGGTCTTTTGCTGGGACTGCCCGGCAAGCTGTGCCAGGGCTGCGTCCACGGTGGTGCAATCGGCGAGAACGAAGGGATTCATACGGCCTCACTTCCTTGGGGCAGCGTGCCCAGCGCAGCAAAGACCTGCGCCGGCGTCATGGGAATCTGTCGGATGCGTTTGCCCGTGGCGTTGTAGAAGGCGTTGCCAATGGCTGCGCCCGTGGCGATGATGCCCGCCGCTTCGCCAATGCCAGAGGCGTCGGTGGAGCTTTGCCCGATATAGCTAGGCACCAACTCGACGTGAATCTCTGGAATCTCACGCGCTCCGGCGATCTTGTACATATCCAGATTGGCGTTCACCATGTGGCCCAGCGTGGGGTCGAGCAGGCGGTGTTCAAAGAGCGCATAGGAGACGGCCTGAATGACGCCGCCATTGATCTGGCTGACGACCTGCGTGGGATTCATGGGGCGTCCGCAATCATGCACGGCCAGCACGCGGCGCACGTGAATGCGTCCCGTCTCCGTGTCTACATCAATCTCCACCACGTCAATGCCGCCGTAGGTGATGTACTTGCTGCGATCGTAGTCGGGGATGCGCTGGGCGCGCACGGCGATTTGGTCGGTGGACATTTTGGCCGCCGCGCGGCGGAACGGAACCGGCTGCATCTTGCCAGACTTGCTGCGCACCTCGCCGCGTACCAGTTCCAGATCGCCAGCAGGCACGCCGTAGGCAGGCGCAATGTTGGCAAGGAATTTTTGCTGGGCCTGCCATGCGGCATCGCGCACGGCGGGGGTCAGCGATGCTGTGGTGCGGCTGCCGCCGGAGTTCGGCCCGATGGGGTAATTTGTGTCGCCGACTTTGACGTCAATCTGCGCAGGCGGCACGCCAAACTCTTCGGCAAGAATCTGCGCCAGCACGGTCTTGATGCCGGTGCCAATGTCTTGCACCGCAGAGAGAACCTCCAGCGAGCCGTCGCGGTGTACGCGCACTTCTGCAGCGGAGTTCATCTCAATAAAGCGGTACCAGACCGATTGCGCCATACCAACGCCGCGACGGATGGGACCGGAGCCAGCGCCCGCGACGGGATTGCGCGACTTCCACAGCGCACTCTCGCGGACGATCTGGCGTTCCACGCGGCGCACAGGATTTTCGTCGATGTGATCGCGCAGCGCGAGCGGGTCCATCTTGAGCTGGATCGCCAGCTCGTCAATGGCTTGCTCCAGCGCAAAGGCTCCCTGCGGATGGCCGGGAGCGCGAAAGGCAGCGGCTGGGCCGGCATTGATAAAGACGTCATTTTCCGCCGTGTGCAGCGCAGCCCATTTGTACATGTTGCTGGCTGGACCGGCGCAACCAGCTCCCGTGCCGCAGCCAGCCGTGCCGTAGCTGGTGAGCTGAATGGCGGTGATGGTTCCGTCTTTCTTGGCCCCGATGCGCAGCGTCTGATCGGAGTCCGGTCGATTGCCCACGGAGAGATGTTCCTCTTGGCGATCGAGCATGAGCCGCACCGGAGCGCCCGCCTTTTTCGAGAGGGCTGCGGCGACCACGCCGGGATTGCCTGCGCCGAATTTGGCACCAAAGCCGCCGCCCATATATTCCGTAATCACGCGGACCTGCGTCATGGGCAGTTTGAAGAAGCCCGCCAACTCCTCGCGCACGCTGGCCGTGCCCTGCGTGGAGGCCCACACGGTGAGCATGCCCGGCTTCCAATCGGCAACTACGCCGTGGGTTTCCAGCGCGGAGTGGGTTTGCACCTGGGTGCGATAGCGGCCCTCGACGATGACGTCGGCATCTTTGAAGCCTTGCTCGACATCGCCGACGGCATGCACGGCGGGGCCGTGGACGTTGCCGGTCTGGGGAACGTCATGCGGGCCACCGCCGCCGCCCGCCGAGCCAGCCTGATCCGCTGCGCCAGGGAAGACCAAGGGTGCGTCGGATTGGCGCGCCTCGTTGGGATCGACGACGAAGGGCATCGGCTGATACTGCACGCGAATGCGCTTGGCCGCCTCATTCGCAATGGCCTGTGTGGTGGCGGCCACGGCGGCGATGGGCTGGCCAGCATAGCGCACGATCGGATACCGCGAGGGCGTCTCCAGCGCCGGATTGCGCAGCACGGCAGGACCCAGCACGCGCTCAATGACGTGGACGGCGCGAACGCCGGGCATTTTCTCGGCCTCGCTGGTGTCGATGGAGAGAATTTTGGCGTGGGCCACGCTGGCGTTGGCAAACTTGGCGTACAACAGGCCGGGCAGGTGAAGATCGGCGGTGTAAATGGCGCGCCCGGTCACCTTTTGGCGGGCATCCCAGCGCGGAGTGGGTTGTCCGATGTATTGCAGTTCCGTGTTGAGGGGCAGCACGGGCGGCTCGCTGGCCGGGATGGTGCGCTGCTCCTCATGGAGCGTATAGCCGGGTACGCCGACGGGCATCTCGACGGTGCGCGTGCCGGTCGGTGTGGGCTGCTCTGGGGAATGCTGGGATCCGTTCGCCATCGCTTCGACTCCTTAGGCGTTGTGCGTGCTGTGTGCAGCCTCGTGCATGGCCGCGAAGATTTTTGGATAGGTGCCGCAGCGGCAGAGGTTGCCGGAGATCGCCTTGCGCACCTCGGCCTCAGTGGGCTTGGGGTTCTGCTCGAGCAGCGCCGTGCAGCTCATTACCATGCCCGGAGTGCAAAAGCCGCACTGCATGGCGTCATGCTTTACAAACGCCGCCTGCACCGGATGCAAGGTGTCCTCGGTGGAGATGCCTTCGATGGTGGTCACGTTGTGGCCGACGGCGTCCAGAGCCAGCAGCGAACAGCTATTGACCGGCGTGCGATCCAGCAGCACGGTGCAGCCGCTGCAGGAGCCGCGGTCGCAGACAATCTTGGTGCCGGTCAACCCCAGCTGCATGCGCAGCGCCTCGGCCAGCGTGGTGCGCGGCTCGATCTGGAGGGCGTGCTCTTTGCCGTTGACGCGCAGCGTGATGGCCACCGCGCCGGGGCCATACTCCTGCACATTGGGCGTGACGGCGGCTGCGGCCTCGCGGCTGAGCACCTGCATGCCTTCCAGCAGCGCCGTGCCTGCGGCGGTGATGCCAGCACCTTTGAGAAATCCACGGCGGGAGATGCCGGAGGTGGGCTGCGCATTCGAGGCTGACGCGGGGGTCTCTGCTTCCGTTTGCGTGGAGGGACGGGAATGGTCTTCGGTCATGGACTCCTCCGAAATAGCCGCTAATTGCCGCAGGAAATTGCAGTGCGGCGTTCCCTGATTCCGGATCGTGCTGGACGCGACAGGGGCGGATGTTGGATGCGCGCGCAACGAAGAAAGTTTCCACAAAAAACTTGGTCCGTGGGCGCGCGGCGTCGCCGTCCGCGGAGTTGTTTATACACCCACGGCGAGCGGCACGGCAATCTGGAGCGGCCCGCAGCCACGCTGCAATTGCAGGCAAAGCACTTCCAGCCGATTGAGTGGAAGAATTTTTCCCCGAAGCCCAAGAATTCCATTATGCTGGGCTGCGGGTTTCCCAGCTTGATTTTTGAGGTTGCTACGCCGTGAACGAATCCGTGTCTTCGATCCATGCCGCGTCCAATGATTTCAGCCAGTTGGAGCGCGTGCTGCATGCCTACATTGCTCCCGAAGCGACTTTTGCGGACATCCTGCGCAGCGCAAGCTGGTGGCTGCCCTATGTGCTTTCGTTGCTGGCGGCGATTTTATTTGCCTTCGCCCTGCAGCATGAGATTGGGTTCAAGAAAGTGGCGGAATCCATCGTGAACAACAGCCCCCAAATGCAGGATCGCATCAGCTCCATGACCCCGGCGCAGATGCAGGGCATGGAGGCCACCATTGCGACGAGCGTGCGTGTCTCCACGTATGCGTTTCCCGTGTTGATACTACTCATCGCGTTGGTGTGCGCGGCGGTTTTGATGGCCAGCTTCAACTTTGGTCTGGGTGCAGAGGCCAAATTCGGGCAGTATCTGGCGCTGTGGTTTTATGCCACGCTGCCCATGCTGGTGAAGAGCCTGCTGATCAGCGTGACGCTCTTTGCGGGTCTGGGCGCGGACCAGTTCAACATTCTAAATCCGCTAGGGTCGAATCTTGGCTACTACATTGGGCAGGATGCGCCCGCTTGGCTGACGAGTCTGCTGAGCTTTGTGGATGTCTTTACGCTGTGGTCGGTGGTGTTGCTGATTCTGGGCAGCGCGATCGTCGCCAAGGTACAGCGGAAGCAGGCAGCCATCGTGGTGGTGGTCTGGTTTGTGCTGGTAGTCTTTGTTTCGACGGTGTTGGCCGCGCTGCGCGGATAAGCCATAGGGTAGAGCGGCTGCGGTGGTGGGCAAGTTGGGTTTCCCACACCCTTGCGCTCCACGTTTAGACCATGCACACTTGTGGACACTGGAACAATCAATCTACCACCGGGGTTTTTCCCACGCTGACCGGGGTGGTCTACCAGGAACCGGACTCAAGGCGTTTGTCAATGAAACAACCATGCCCCCGCCCGTGCCAAGTATGGGGATACGACCTGCCCGCCCACACAGCAAATATGCACGAACTGCCCCATTTATGTTCTGATAATGGCTTCTGATGATTTAATATGAGCAACCTACGGTGGAGAAAATGATCGAGAAGTACGCCGACGACACAGCGACTATTTTCCATGGAGATTGCCTTGAAGTGTTGCCGCTTCTCCCTGCTAACTCTATTGACCTTGTTTTCGCCGATCCGCCCTACAACATTGGGAAGCAGTTTGCAGGATTTGACGACACATGGCCAAGTGATGCTGAATACGCCGCATGGTGTTATAAGTGGCTAGCCCACTGCATTCGAGTTTTGAAGCCGACCGGCAGCTTGTATGTAATGGCCAGCACACAGGCGATGCCTTACCTTGACTTGTGGCTTCGCGAGCGCTTAGCGATTCTCTCCCGCATCGTATGGCACTACGATAGTTCCGGCGTCCAAGCGAAGAAATATTTTGGTTCTCTCTACGAGCCCATTCTCTTTTGCGTGAAGGACGCAAAAAATTACATCTTCAACGCCGCCGATATAGAAGTAGAAGCTAGGACCGGAGCGGTTCGAAAGCTCATTGATTATCGCAAAGGCGTTCCCGCCCCTTACAAAACAACCAAAGTGCCCGGTAATGCTTGGTATATTCCGCGGGTACGCTATCGCATGGCCGAATACGAAGACCATCCTTCGCAGAAGCCAGAAGCACTCATGGAGCGGATCATAAAAGCCAGCAGTAGAGCCGGTGACCTTGTGCTTGACCCGTTTAGCGGCACGTTTACCACCTGCGCCGTAGGACACCGCTTGGGGCGGCGCACGATTGGCATAGAGAGTCAGGCTGAATACGTGAAGATCGGCCTGCGCCGCCTCCAAGTACGGACGCACTTTAACGGAGAAAAGTTATACCCGCTCGACAAGAGCTACGTTCGTAAAAATGCAAACGGCGTCCATGGTGGCACCATCTATAACCAACAAACGGGACTTTTCGATGGCTAAACTGGAACTTCCGCAGCATGCTTTCACCGCTTCCATTCTCAAAATTCTTGAGCGCCATTTTCACGAATACGCTCAAGATATTCTTGGGACTAGCACTCTCCTGGGGTATCTAAACCACAAGACCAGAGCTGCGAACCTAGGCTCCAAAGCGCGCGGGGCATTTGCGAACCACTACGCCCTCTACGTTGTGGTTGAGGATTACATACAGAAAGGCTTTTACAGCGGCGAAGCCAAATTTCCCTATTCAGAATACGAGGGTGCGCGGTTCTCGGACTTATTTCACCGGCAGCGAGAATTACCGTTCGGCGCGAAGCTCCAAAACCATGCGCTTAACTCCCGCCTGAATGACGAATTCAAGAAGTTCTATCCAACGGTAGGCAAACCGCCAATCGTCCGAGACGTAGCAACGCAGCGTTACTGGATACAGGAAGACCTGCTATTAATCCAAATCCGCTGCAAAGATGGAAAGGACGTTACGTTCAACATAGCCCCCGTCGTCATCGAAATCATAGATGCTTACGTTGCGACGAAACTGGCGGCTTTTAAAAATTTTCTCGATACCTGCCGAAAAATTTCCAAGCTTGGCGAAGAAGACCCGAAGCATGCCGTGGAATTTGTCTTCGAGCAGTTACAGCCAAATGTTGATGCGCGGGTTTTCGAAATCGTCAGCTATGCAGTTTTGAAAGCGAAGTATGGACTTGAAACTGTTTGGATAGGAGAAACAAAAGAGAACGTTGCGGAGGAGGTGTTGGCACTCTACAAAACTGGCCGTACAAACGCGAACGACGGCGGCATTGACTTTGTGATGAAGCCCTTGGGGAGATTCTTCCAAGTTACTGAAACGATAGACGCAAACAAGTATTTCCTCGACATTGACAAAGTGCAGCGGTTCCCGATTACGTTTGTCGTGAAGGCGGCCGACACCGAAGAACAGATCCGAGCAGCGATTCGCGAGCAAGCAATTGCAAAATACAAGATCGAGGCCGTCGTTAACTCTTACATGAAGGCCGTCGAGGAGATTATCAACGTCGTGGACCTTGTAAAAGCATTCGATGAAGTGGTTAAGTCCGGACGACTGCAAGATGTGATGGACGAGATTATCCTCCAAAGCAAAATGGAATTCAACTACAACGATGAAGACGAAGATGGCAACGGTATCGAGCAATTGCTCGATACGTAACCCCTGCTTTCCTACCCGCCCTGTCTCAAAATGGGTAAATTTCTGGACGAAATACGGGGGCGCTTAAATAGCAGGCTTGCACGCCTCGAAAACGTGATGCGGAACAGGTGGGGGCAGAGAGCAGCCCTGTGGAATTTGAAGCTGAACTACCACCCTCGGCTGTGGATACTTGCGCAACCTGCGCTCGAAGTGACAAGGTAAAGAGAGGGCGCAGGGATGGATCGCAGAAATGCCGAGCCATCCTGCGCCAGATGTGAGGATGGATTGATGAGCGAGCTGGTTCGTTTGTGCGCCG
>JAJZMO010000328.1 GCA_021798235.1 Acidobacteriota bacterium
GCTCATGAGTTCGCCAGCCGCTGGTTTGCCGAGCAATTGCAGTCGCCGGAGGCCGCGCGTGCCCGCGAGTATCTCACCGGCCGCGGCGTCGCCGCAGAGACCATCGCCACCTTTGGCATCGGTTACGCGCCCGAATCTTTCTCCGCTTTGCGCGACCGCATGAGCAAAGATTTTGACGAGGAAGCGCTGCGCTTGAGCGGTCTCTTCAGTTGGAAGGAAACAGGCGACGGCCCGCAGGCTAACGCCGCCGGACCGCTCTACGCACGCTTTCGCAAGCGCATCACCTTCCCCATCCGCAATGAGGCAGGCCGCGTGATCGCCTTCACCGCGCGCGCTCTCGATGCGGACGAAAAATCCGGCCCGAAATATCTAAACTCCCCGGAGACGCCGCTCTACACCAAGGGTAACGTGCTCTTCAACCTCGACAAGGCCAAGTCGGCCATCCGTCAATATGAGTTTGCGCTGCTCGTCGAAGGCCAGATGGATTGCATCTCCGTCTTTGTCGCCGGAATTCCCAACGTGCTGGCCACCAGCGGCACGGCCTTTACGGAGGCGCAGGCGCGCCTGCTCAAGCGGCATACGCAGCAGGTCGTGCTGAACTTTGACCCGGACACGGCTGGCGCCAACGCAGCGGAAAAATCCATCGCGCTGCTGGTGGAAGAAGGCTTCAGCGTCAAGGTGGTCACGCTCGAAGGCGGGCTGGATCCGGATCGTTTTGTGCGCGAGCGTGGAGCGCAGGCCTACATTGCCGTGTTGCGTGCGGCGCGGCGGCACGGCGACTATCTGATTGACCGCGCGCGCACGCTCTTTCCGCCCATTACGCCGGATGCCAAGGCCAAGGCTATCGAGTATCTGCTGCCGCACATGCAGCGCATTCCCAGTCGCATTGCGCGCGATGAGTTTGCCGCAGACGCGGCGCAAAAGCTCGGCGTGGACTCTGCCCTGGTGCGCCAAGAACTGCGCCAGGCCGCTGGTGCACGCCGCAGCGCGCTACGCCCATCGTCTGCGCAACAAAGCACGCTGAGTGCGGCGGAAAAGCTGCTGCTGCGCGTGCTTGCTCAACCCGGTCACGACCAGGCGCGTACGCACGCCTGTGCTCGCATGGCCAACGATCCGGCGCTGCTCGATGGTCTGGCCGCTGCGCCGCTGCTCGATACACTGCGCGCGTTGGCCGCAGCAGCGCCTGCAGATACAGCCCTGCCGCTGGAGGCCATCTCTGACTCCGCCAGCCGGAATCTGCTGGCCGCTTTGTTGATGGAGGATGCGCCCGCACTGCAATCGATCACCGCTGAGCAGGTCGACGATGCGCTGCACGCGCTGGAACATCGCCGCCTGGAGCAACGCCAGCGTGCCCTGCGCCGCGAACTGGCCGATGCCGAGCAGCGTGGCGACACCGCCCAGGTGCAAACGCTGATGGCAGAAAAAATTGCACTCGACCGCGCCCTGCGCCAGCAAGAATCGTAGTTATGCACGGGTGGCTCCATCAGCATAATGAGTGAGGTTCGGGTGCCCCATGCAAGCCCGTTGTTGGCCTGAGTGGGGATATAGATGGCGAGCGCAATATAGGACGACGGTGAGTAGGTTGCACTACACCGCCAAAGAGCGCGACTTAGAAAGCGGACTGGATTACTTTGGGGCGAGATACTTTAGCAGTACCATGGGCCGGTTCTTATCTCCGGACTGGAGCAAGAACCCGCAAGGGGTTCCCTACGCTAACTACGCCAACCCGCAGAGCTTGAACTTGTATGCCTTCGTGGGTAACAACAAGCCTCCCTGTCTTAGTGCGCGGACGCATTCTTCGATAGTCGGACGGGGTTGGCTGCGCATGGCAATGGCGAGGACTGGTAGACAGGATTCAAGGTAATGTGAGCTGCCGTAACGATTTCCTGCTGGCGACGCATGGAGGCTGCGAGCTTAATATCACCAACGACAATCTGCCGCACCGTATCCAAGGGCAAAATTCTGCGTGCTTCCACCTGTACGATTTCATAGCCAAAGCGACCCTCAAACGGCGGACTGGTCTGACCCGGTGCCAGAGACCAGACAACCCGATCGACCGCAGGCTCCATTTGCAGGTGCGAAAGCTCGCCGAGGTCCCCTCCCTTGTTCTTCGTATAGGGATCGTCGGACTCCGCAGCGGCCAAAGCAGCGAAGCTGGCTCCCTGCCGGAGCTGCGCGTATATCTGGTCTGCTTTGTGTTTTGCTTCCTCTGGGGTGCGCTGGGATTTGCTGGCGAAAACACGAGCATCGGAGATCACAATGTGCCTTGCCTGGGTGCGTGCAAATTGGTCTTGGTGCGTGGCATAGTATTTTTCAATTTGGGATTGGCTCGGATGGACGTCGAGTGCCAGCTTTTGGACCAGCTTTTCGGCAAGGCCATTTTGCTGGTTGACGGGTTGCTGGCTGTTCTCGTTTGCACTCCCATGCACGGTCCCTGCGGGAGGATCTTGATGGATGCCTTCACGCTTGGCTTCTGTGGCGAGAGCCACAATGGGGCCATACCACTGCGCGGCGAGCGCAGGGTGCAGGGGATAGCCTTGCGCTTGGGGTGTGGGCAGCGTGGCAATTGCCGCACAAAGTTCTGAGACGGAAATAGCGCCACCGTCGACGACCATGGCGACGGAAGGGGGAGCGGAATCCTTCGATACGGGCTTGCTGGAGCTTTGCAGTTCGGAAGAAGATAGACAGTACGCGACCCCGCACAGGCACAACATCAAGTTGCGCCGGAACGATACTTTGCGGTTTGCGAATTTGAATGTACCGATTCTGCCGCGCAAGCCGGCACGCAGCGTCACCTTATCCCACACGAACATGAGCACTCCCCGGGAAAGAAATTTGCAGACTCAAATGGAAACTCCCGCGACGCTGCACAACGCGTCGCGGGAAGAAACGGACCAGCGAGAGCCGCCTACTCCTGGCGGAGGGCAGGCATGGGAACGGGAATATTGAACGTGGTGGCTCCTACCCCAATGCCGCCTTGGCAGGTATTGGGAGGGAAGGTGCAGGTGGAGTGGGTTCCGGGGCAACCGGCTGCCCAAAAAGTGTAGCCGAGCATTCCCGTGGACGTGCCTGCTCCGGCTGGAGCTACGTTTTGGACATAGCTGGCAGCGGCCTGTTGATCGGAGCTGGAGAAGTTGGTGCAATTTGCGTTCGCGCCGGTCAGGACGAGGCTGCCCGTTAATTTTGCCGGAGCCAGCGGTGGAACGTTTAGGGTGGGATACCCGTCAATATGTTCTGCCCAATCTTTTTCTAGATTCGATACACCGGTATGTGTTCCCGCGACCATGGCGCTGGCGTAATCCAATACTGGATTGGTGGTGGTGAGCCAGTTCGTTGTTGCGTAGGCGGCAAGCAGAGAGAGGTACTGATCCCCGGCACCGAGATCAATCGTCAGCCGGGCTGCTAGATTTGCGCCCGTGGGGTCATAGGGGAGAATGGAACGATATGCCTGCACAAAGGCCTCGAGTCCGGACAAGTTAGGACTGCTCGAATTCTCATAGTCAATTTCCATGCCCACGTTATATTGCTTGGCTGCATTCGCCGCGTTGATTCCCAGCTGGGTGGGATTGGTCGAAAGGGCTGTGTCCCAGTCTGTTGTGTAGGTCTGTCCACCAATAGCGAACTGCACACGGACGCCGCGATTTTCAAAATAACTGATCGCAGTTGCATCCATTCCATTGGGAATACCGTTGGTGTCGCCTGAATCCGTGGTCAGGTTTAAAAGCTTTAGCGGCTGAACAAAGCTAAAGGTTACATTGTTCACCGAAGGGCTATAGGTATTGTTCATGTTGCGATCGATCATCCAGTGGTTTTGGCTATCGAAGGTGGCTAAACTCTCCGGCGACGCCCAGGTGCAGTAATCGGCATAGCAGTGCCATGCGCTATAAACGGAGATGGGTGTCTGAGCCGTGGCTGGCAGGGCCGTCATGGCCGTGACCGCGACGACAAAAATTGATACGAAACCATGGAGAAATGCACGCTGAGCTTTCTTCATCTTTCTGGCTCCTTAATTTTCCAAATTTCTGTATCTGCGTCTGCAACGCTTGCGCGGACCGATACGACTTCGCGCGCTTTGTACTTGTCGGAGATGCTCCCTGTCAAGGAAAAACTTTTGCCCGCCCAACGCGAATGGGATTGCACCGAATGGCTTCGCGCTGCAGACGGAGTACATTGTGGGCGCGGGCGGCGAGCAGATAACGTCCGTCGATGGCCAGGGGAACTGGCTGCGCAGCAACGTGGCCGCGGGCGCTGCGCTGGTGAGTTATGATGGGCAGGGGCGGTTGCACTACGCACTCTCCGACGGGCAAGGAACGAAGCGCATGTTCTGCCAGCGAGGAGAATGTAGTTACACTCGTGCCGTCGCTGCAATTCCAATCACATTCAGCATGCGTCCAGTAAAGCCGTGGCTTTCGCGGTGCGAAAAAAACTGCGCTGGATGGCAGGCCGTACACAAATGGAGCGAGTGAATCTGCGGTGCGGCCACGCCCGCATCGAGCAACTGCCGCCGGTTGGCCTCGACCAAATCCAAATGCAGGTTCGGCCCCAGATTGCTGTGGCCCGGTGCGCGCGCCGTTAAGAAGAGCAGCGGATATTTTTCCTTGATGGGGTCGGAGTCATAGACCTCATGAAAGAGCGTGGTGCTATAGGTAAATTGCGCGTCGAAGGCGGCGCGCACCTCATCGCCCACGGTGTAACAACAGCCGCCGATGCCGGGGCCAAGGACGGCAGTCAGGTCGGCGGGGCGGCTGCCGAACTCGGCACGCATGCGGCCCACGCCGCGCTCCACGATGCGCGCCACGGTGCCACGCCAGCCCGCATGAAAAGCGGCGACGATGCGCTGGCGGGTGTCGGCCACCAGCACGGGCAGACAGTCGGCGGTGAGAATGCCGAGCAGCGCGCCGGGCTGCGCACAGAGCAGGCCATCGCCCGTGGCAAAAAGAGCGTCTTTGCCGAGTGAGGCTGCTTGTGCGGCATCGACGCGATGCACCAGGCCTGAGTGAATCTGGCGTAGCAGCACGAGCGGAGATGGGTTGCCAGGCCCAACAGGGGTACGGAGCAGGGCGCGCAAAAATAGCTCGCGATTGCGATCCACATGGGCGCGTGTATCGCTGGGGGTGAAGCCCAGGTTCAGCTCACCCGCAGGCTTGCCACGACCCGGTTGCTGCGCATAGACGGTGGAGACGCCGCCGGGGCGGGTGCTGAAGCCGTGTACCAGCCAGGCATGCCGCTCCCACGCGGGTACGCGCAAAATCACTGGTTGCGATGGGGGCTGCACCGTGGGCACGGGCGCGGGCTTTTTTGCCGAAGCTGAGGAGGGTTTCTTCCCAGCCAAGGGTCGCGTGCGGCGCGTGCCATGCGTTAGGCCAACAGAGGCCAGCAGCAGATCTACGCTGCTCAGGGCAGCGTCCAAGGAGATGGCGGACTGGGGGATGGAGGATTGCTTCGAGGGACTCACTACTAATTATTGTAGCGGCAGGATGGGAGGTCGCCGCGAAAACGGCAGCATGCAAAAGGCCCGCTTGCGCGGGCCCTGCATTCGAGGCATATTGGCGGGATGTGCAGATGGGAAAAAATTGAGGGAAGTGAAGCAGCTTGGCTGACTCACTCGAATTGCGAGGAACATCCTGTGTGTGGTTTCTGCATTTGATGCCTCATGTGCTTATTTGATTAGCACGTTGTGTGCCAAGTTTCCTGGAATTATGAAAAAAATCCGGGGACGTGTTCCTCTTGCGGAGAGAAATCCATAAATTCTATATTTTTCAATAAGATATGCGAATGGATGTGTGGGGCTTCGTTTGGGACTTCCCCAGAGACGACGAATAGGATGGGTGCTGATTCGTGTGGACAGGCCCAGCGCGTCGTGGGACAGGGAAAAGATTAGAGAATTCTTATTCCAAGAAGGGGAATTTAAATTCCACTATTGGGAAATCTTCGCCTCGAGGTTGTCTGGCGTGGGGAGGCCTTCCAACTCCATGATTTTGAGCTTATTGAGCAGGGTTTTATAGCTGACCTGCAAGCGGCGCGCGGCCTCTTTGCGATTCCAGCGCGTGCGCTCGAGCATTTCCAGGATCGCTTTTCGTTCGGCTTGCCAAGCGGCGCGGCTGCCAATTTCCAATAAGGATGGTTCGGATGTCGGGGAGGAATGTGCTGCAGCGTCTGCGTCGGTGCCCGACCCCGTAGGGGCTGGAGGCTGTGGCCGGAGTGTGTGCCGATCCGCAGCGGGGACATGTTGGGAGAGTTCGCGCAAAATTTGTGTTTCGCCACCGACGATGACAAAGCGCTTGCAGAGATTTTCCAACTCGCGGACGTTGCCGGGCCAGTGATACAGCAGCATCTGGCGTTCGACTGCCGGGCTGAAGTAGCGCAGGGGCCGACGATACTCGGCGGCGTATTTATCCAAGAAGAAATGGGCAAGGTGAAGAATTTCGTCCAAGCGCTCGCGCAGCGGGGGCACGGTAACGGTGACGACGTTGATGCGGTAGTAGAGATCTTCGCGGAAGAGGCCTTCGGCCACGCGCTGCTCGAGGGGTTTGTTGGTGGCGCAGATGAGGCGCACATCGACGGAGATGTCTTGCTTGGCTCCGAGACGAGCGAATTGGCCATCTTGCAACACGTGGAGGAGTTTGGCTTGGAGCATGGGGTGCATCTCGCCAATCTCGTCGAGGAAGAGTGTGCCCTGGTGCGCCAGTTCAAATTTTCCTGGCTTGGGGCGCGTAGCACCGGTGAAGGCACCGGCCTCGTAGCCGAAGAGTTCACTCTCCAGTAGATCGTTGGGGATGGCGGCGCAATTGACTTTGATAAATGGCTTCTGCACGCGCTGGGAGGATTCAAAGACCATGCGCGCGACAATCTCTTTGCCCACGCCGCTCTCGCCGCGGATGAGCACGGTGGCATCGGTGGCGGCGACCTTGGATACGATGCCGCGAATCTCGGCCATGCGCGGATTGGATCCGGTGAGCGGCGCGATGCTGCGAGGGAAGACTGGGCCGGAGTTGGCAACCGGCTGCGCCGTCGCCGCATGCACCGCTGTGTGCGGCGTGTGGGGCGCGGTTGGTTCCTGCATCCGTTGCGTGGAGGCGGCGCGATGGGTGGATTGTTCCGGCGGCGCGGCAGGTTCCGCGCGTGCATGCGGCTGGCGCGGTTGGGTGGGTTGGAGCGGAATGGCTTGTCGTATATGGGCGAGCACAGGGAGCAAGCGCTCATCCAAATCCTCCGGTTGCAACGGCGGCACCAGAATATCCTCCGCGCCCAAGCGTGAGGCGGCGTAGGCCAAAGCTCCGTCGAGCTTCGCCAAAAATAGAATGACGGGCAACTGTGGATATGCGGCTCGGATTTGTTCGAGCGGTAGGGTGTTGTGTTCCAGCTCCAAGATCAGCAGCGCGGGCGGCTGGTTGCGCAGTTGTGCCAACAGTGCGGTGGTGTTTTGCGACGCTAGTGTAACGGTCGCCTGCTGTCGCAGCAGTGCCTGCACGATGGGGGCTGCGGCCTCAGAGTCACGCAGCGCGAGTACAACCGGAATCGAATGCGGCGGCATGGAATGGGTGACTCGATTTTAGACCAGATTGTGACGACGGTACCGGAAAAGAAGAAGCAGAGGAAAATTTATCGGCTCGATCCTCTTGCGTTGGGTGGAGTGATCGCAGATCGTTTGCGGTGTTGTGAAGATTTGCGCCAAGCGCTGGCGCAGGAAGGAATGGGGGTGCGATTCATTTTTGTGCGCGGGCGATGAGCGCAACCGGCAGGCGGAAGCGGCGGCGGAGTGCTTCTTCGCGGGCGGCCATGACGCCGTGGTCGGTTTCGTGGTCGTAGCCAGCCAGATGCAACAGTCCGTGCAGCAGCAGAATGCGCACTTCCACTTCCAGCGCGTGGCCGAGTGCGCGAGCCTGGCGCGCAGCGGTGTCGAGCGAGAGTGCCAGATCGCCGGCATGGATGGGCGCGAGGGGGGCTTGCGCGGATTTTTTGGATGGCTTCGCAGCGCGGGTTGTGGCGGCAAAATCCACGGCGGGGAAAGAGAGCACGTCGGTGGGCTTGTCTTTGCCGCGATAGTCGCGGTTGAGGCGGCGGAGCGTGCGGTCATCACTGAGCAGAACCGATACCTGACCGCACAGGCCAATGGCGCGTTGCGCGCGGCGCAGATAGGCACGCAGCGCAGGCAGGCGCGCAGTGGAGAGTTGTGCGCAGGGCGGATCAAGCGTAAGCATGGCTAGAAAGGAATGTAACACGCGGGATGGTGTCGCTTGATACCCAGGTTCGAGCGATTTTGATGGAAGCAGGAACGTTGAGGGGGAAGCGATAGGTTGTCCCACTCTAGCCGCAAAAGAGCGCGGCTAGAATGGGGCACCGCAGATATGGATGCACCGCAGATATGGATGCACCGCAGATATGGATGAGGCTTCGCAGGATTTGATTTCCCTGAATTGAAATCAGCGCTAAAACAGGGTGGATGGTTTGCGTGGGGGTTCGATGCCGAGGTGTTGGTAGGCCAAGCGTGTGGCGACGCGGCCACGCGGGGTGCGATCGAGGAATCCAATCTGAATCAGAAACGGCTCGTAGACCTCTTCGAGCGCATCCTCTTCCTCGGCCAGCGCGGCAGCAAGTGTATTGAGTCCGACGGGGCCGCCATCATATTTTTCGATGATGGTGCGCAGCAGGCGGCGATCCATTTCATCAAAACCATGCGCATCGACTTCGAGCATCTCCAAGGCGGCGATGGCCGTGGCGCGGTCAATGTGTCCGCTGGCGCGTACCTGGGCGTAGTCGCGCACGCGGCGCAGCAGGCGGTTGGCGATGCGGGGCGTGCCGCGAGAGCGCAGGGCAATCTCGGCAGCGCCGTCAGGATCGACGGGGATCTGGAGCACCTCCGCCGAGCGCTCGACGATGATGCGCAGCTCATCTTCGGTGTAGAACTCGAGGCGCAGCAGGATGCCGAAGCGGGCCAAGAGCGGCGAGGCCAGCAGTCCGGGTCGCGTGGTGGCGGCGACAAAAGTGAAGGGATGCAGGTCCATCACATGCGTGCGCGCAGCGGGACCCTGGCCGATCATGATGTCCAATTTGTAGTCTTCGAGCGCGGTGTAGAGCTTCTCTTGCAGGCCGGCCTGCAGGCGATGAATTTCATCGAGAAAGAGCACCTGATGCTGCTTGAGATTGGTGAGGATGGCGGTGAGGTCGCCTTGAATTTGCAGCGCAGGGCCGGAGGTTTGCTGAAAGGCCACGCCGAGTTCGTTGGCGATGATGTTGGCCAGCGTGGTTTTGCCCAAGCCTGGCGGGCCGGAGAGCACGACGTGATCGAGGGCCTCGCCGCGGTTGCGCGCCGCCTCCAGCGCAATGGCCAGTTGCTCCTTGGCCTTGCGCTGGCCGATGAACTCGTTCAAGTGCTGCGGGCGCAGCTTTAACTCAAAGCTGGCGTCATCCTCGACCACGGCGGCAGAGACGCGGCGCGCGGAACGGTTTGGGGCGTCATCGGCGAGCATGTAAGCGGATGGTACCGCGCGCGCCTGGCCCGGTGCAATGGCGCGCGCAAGCAAACGATTGTTTAGGCCAGCGTCAGCTCCGGTTGGTCGATCCATTGGCTGGAGCCGTCGTTGGGGAAGTAGGCATTCATCAAGTACTGCTGCAACATTCGCTGGGTGTTGAAGAAGGCACCATTGACGGCCAGCGTGAGACGCATGACCTCTTTCCAACGCGCGGGATAGCGGTAGTAGAGCGGCAAAATCTCGACGGCCAACTTTTCGTAGAGCGACTCGGCCTCCATATCTTCCTCGTCGGATTCAACGATGGACCAGCCGGTTGCGCCTTCGATGCAGCCTTCGATCCACCAGCCGTCGAGCGTGCTTAAGCTGGGCACCCCGTTCATGGCGGCCTTCATGCCGCTGGTGCCGGAGGCCTCATATGGACGGCGCGGCGTGTTCAGCCACAGGTCGCAGCCGCTGGTGAGCAGCGCACCGAGTTCCCACTCATAATTTTCAAGGTAGACCACCTTGAGCGCGTTGGAGTTGAGCGCTGCGGCCTCCTCAATCACTCTGCGAATGATGGCCTTTCCCGGTTCATCGTGGGGATGCGCTTTGCCGCCGTAGAGGATTTGCAGGCCGCCGCTCTCGCCGGCGATTTGCAGCAGGCGATGCGGATTGGCGAAGAGCATGTCCGCGCGCTTGTAGGAAGCCGCGCGCCGGGCAAAGCCTAATGTAAAGCGGCGCTCGTCCAACTGGACGCCCGTGCGCTGCGCGACCGCAGCCAGCAGCGCGCGTTTGGATTCGCGATGGCGCAGCTCAATCTCATTGGCGGGGAGGCCGATGGCGAAGCGGAGATATTGATTGTCCTGCCGCCATTCTGGAATTTTTTCGTCGAGCAATTTTTGCAGCGGCGCGGCGATCCAAGTGGCTGCGTGGACGCCGTTGGTGATGGCGTGAACGGTGTAGTCGGGAAACATTTGCTGCGAGACCTTGCCGTGCTGCATGGCGACGCCATTAACGTAGCGCGAGAAGTGCAGGGCGACGTAGGTCATGTTCAACTGCTCGTCCGGGCAGCAGCCAAAGCGCTGCAAGACTTCGGTGCGTTCCTGGCCGAGAATCTGCCGCGTCTGGTCGAGCGAGAAACGGTCATGCCCGGCGGGCACGGGAGTGTGGGTGGTGAAGACGCACATCTGGCGCACGGCCTGCGCATCTTCCTCATTGGCAGCGGAGATACCGCGGCCATTGGTGCGTTCCTCGAGCAGGCTCAGCGTCAGGAGCGAGGCGTGGCCCTCGTTCATGTGAAAGACCTGGATCGGATAGCCGAGAGCGGCCAGAATTTTTTGTCCACCCATGCCTAAGATCGCCTCTTGGCATAGGCGGTAGTAGGTGTCGCCGCCGTAGAGGTGATCGGTCAACTGGCGGTCCCAGGGGTCGTTTGGCTCCACATCGGTGTCGAGAAAGATCACAGGAACCATCTGGCCATCGACGCCGCGCATCTCATGCCGCCAGGCACGCACGAGCACGGGGCGATTTTGCAGGGTCAGAGCGATGACCGGCTCCAAGCACTCCAAGACCGCTTCAGGATTCCACGGCTCGTCGCCTTCGGTTTGCACGCCCTCTGCGCTGAGATATTGGTGAAAATACCCCTTGCGATGCAGCAGGGTGACGGCAACCATGGGCGCGCCCGCGTCTGCGGCCGCGCGCAACGTGTCGCCGGCCAACATGCCCAAGCCGCCGCTGTAGGTGGGCATGGAGGGATCGACGGCAATCTCCATGGAAAAGTACGCAATGCTGGGCGCATTTGGGTTATCCAGGGTGGTGCCGGGCTGCAAATGGGGGGAAGATTCGTTATGCTCTGGCATCGTGGATCCTCCTGAAAGAAAACTTCACCGAACGGCTGAACAATGGCAAGCCGCGATCAGGTTTGCTGCGTCACTCTGTGTTGATCCTGCTGCGATGGTGCTGCGTGGGACACTAATTTTTAGCTTGGCGGCAGGGAGGCCCTTGCGGGAATCCACTCAACGGGGAATGGAAAGACTCCTGTGCCAACAAGCATTGTAGAGCCAGTGTAGCAGGAAACCGGGAGCGACTCCGACAAAGCTGTGGGAGTGCGGGGTGGGGAAAGTCGACTATCTTGCTGTAAGGAAAGGGAATTATTTGTTTTTGGTTGGAGGGGGAACCAAAATGGCAATTATTTACAGACTTCGTGCAAAAAAATAGCTTCCAATTATCCACAGCTCTGGTACACTCGGTCTAGCGTTAGAAAAGAACCGGCAAGTGCAGGTCTCGCCTCAATTGCAAGTTTCTGCCAGTAGTGGCTCCGATTCACTCAAGCGCAATTCAATTACCAATAGGAAACAGCAACAATGGAACAAGGTACAGTGAAATGGTTTAATGATGCGAAGGGCTTCGGCTTTATCTCGCGTCAAAACGGCGAAGATGTTTTTGTGCATTACTCTGCCATCAACTCCAATGGTTTTAAGAGTCTGCAAGAAGGACAAGCCGTGCAGTTCAACGTGGTCAAAGGCCCCAAGGGCTGGCAGGCTGCGGACGTGCAACCGGTCTAACTTTCAACGCGCAAACAATTTACAAACGGCGAGGGCTTTGGCCCTCGCCGTTTCCTTTTGTTGCGGATGCGCATCTCGAGATCCAGAGTTAGCGCGTTCCGGGATCTGGATGCAAGTATTGCTCCAAGGTGTCCACGATACTGCCGTACAGTTGCTTTCGTGCAGCGGGAGTGTCCAGGGAATGGGTCAGCCTGGGGTAGAGCAGCACCGAGCAGGATTTGCCTGCGGCTAAGAGCGCTTGGAGCCACTGCATTGTGTTCGCAAGATGCACGTTGTCATCTGCCGCGCCCTGCGCCACCAGCAGATGTCCGTGCAGCGAGCTGGCGCTGTCCACGACCGCATCGGCTGCATAGGTTTGTGCGTCGTTTGCAGGCGATCCCAAATACCGCTCGGTGTACGCAGTGTCGTACAGGCTCCAATCCGTTACCGGGGCGACGGCAATGCCTACTGCAAAACGATCCGAATGGGTGAGCGCGTACAGCGTAAATGTGCCTCCCCAGCTCCAACCCCACCATCCCATGCGCTGAGCATCCAACTGTGGATACTGCGCCAGCACAGCATCGAGCACGCGGAGTTGATCCTGCAACTGCACGGGGCCAAAATCGTGGTAGGCCGCCTGGGCAAAGGCGCGTCCACGATTGCCCATGCCGCGATTATCCACGCGGAGCACGGCAAAGCCATGTTCGACCAGTAGTTGGTCAAAGAGTGCATCTTTGTTCCACTGATTTCGCACCTGCTGCACGTGTGGCCCACCATAGGGATTTAAAACCAGGGGCACGCTGGCCTTGGCGGTTTTGTCTGGCGGCAAGAGCAATTCTCCATAGAGCACTGTTCCATCGGCAGCGCTGCTGGTGATCCACTCCGGCTTGACGAACGTGAAGCCGGGCGGCAGGCTGTGCGCCGTCCAAAAGGGCACGCAGGCACCGCCCAGGGTACAGAGGCGCACCAGCGGGGGATGTTTCAAGCTCGATACGGTATCCACATACCGGTCTCCCTGCAAAGAAAATGAGATGGAATGCACGCCGTGGATCGAGCTGAGCATCTGCTTGCTGGTTCCGTCCAAGCGCACTTGCCACAACATCTCCTCGCGCGGATCGCTTTCATTGGACGTGTATTCGACGACGCCGCGTTTGGCGTCAACAAAGGCAACGCTTAAGACGTCCCACAAACCACGTGTTAATTGGCGCTCCAAATGCGCAGTCCCCTGCAAGGGATGTGCGGCGTCGTAGCGGTAGAGGTAGAGATGCGTATGTCCATCGCGCCAACTGGTCCATAGAAATTTGCCCGCGCTGAAAAATTCGACATCGTAATCTTCGTTGAGAAATCTGCGGTCGCTATCTGTCAGCACCTTGTGTACACGCCCTGTGGCGGCATCGGCAAAATATATGGAGCGGTGCCGCTGGTCGCGTCGTAATACCTCTGCCCATAGCGTTTGCGCATCAACCCAGCCAAAGCGGGGTACATAGTCTGTTTTGGCTCGCAGTGGAAGTTGCATCCACACTGTGGCTCCGCCGTTGGCGCTGACGACGCCCAGGCGCACCGTTGGATTGGCGTCTCCGGCCTGTGGATACCGCTGCTCCTCCACCGAAGCATGATGGCCCATCCAATCCGTCAA
>JAJZMO010000013.1:0-1578 GCA_021798235.1 Acidobacteriota bacterium
GATCTTCCCTGGGAGGATGGCGACAAGTGGGATGCGTGTGTTGTTCGCGCCGAGGGCCCAGTTCTCAGCAACCAGTATGCTGGAGGTGTACACTTTGGCGGCGACTTGAACAACAAGTCCATGTAGCTTGGCGATACCCTCGTCGTATCCGATAATGGAAACAAGGCGATCCTGCTGCGCGGTCGAACCGATGGGGCGCAGGTTTTCCTTGGATTTGGCCGGGGTATTGCATCTCTGACGGCGCTGGGCCTGTAGATACGGATACGAGGATGACACGAATCGACACGCTATACGATAAGCAATCGATGGAGCCGATGAACACAGACCGCACCGTTACCGTCCCCGCATCCGCGATGGCTGCCTTGCAACAAGAGAATACTGTCGACCTGTTGGAACTGAGCGTTCTGCTGTCCCGTCGCAAGCGTTTCATCCTGCTCAGCGGCCTTACGTTGGCCGTTCTCACCGCAGCGATGACGCTCATCATGAAGCCCACTTTTACCGCAAAAGTTGTCATGATGCCGCCGCAGAAATCCAGCTCTCCGCTGGCACAACTCGGCGCGCTTTCTGCCTTGGCTGGCGGTGGGGGTGCGGCCTCGGCACTGGGCCTGAAGAATCCCGACGATCAATTTATCGGGCTTCTCGAAAGCCAAACGATTGCGGATGCCCTGATTCAGCGTTTTGATCTGGAATCTTTGTACAAGAAAAAGAAGCTGAGCGACACGCGCAAAGCACTTGCATCCAACACCAAAATCCTTTCCGAAAAAAGCGGCATGATCAGCATCTCCGTTGAAGATCATGATCCAAAACGTGCTGCTGCCATCGCCAATGCCTACGTGGATGAGCTGCACCACCTGATGGGCCATTTAGCCATCACCGAAGCCGGACAGCGCCGTCTCTTTTTTGAGCAGCAATTGGAGCAGGAAAAAGATAAGCTCGCTGACGCTGAGGTTGCGCTGGTAACAGCGGAACGGAGGACTGGAATTATTCAACCTGCTGGCCAGGCCCAGGCCACCATCATGAGCATTACCCAACTTCGTGCGCAGATCGCTGCCAGCCAGATACAGCTCCAAGCATTGGAGACTTCGGCTACCCCGGAAAATCCTGAAGTGATCCTCCTGCAAACGCAAATCTCTGGGCTGGAATCGCAGCTTGCCGACCTCGAACGGGGCGAACCGAAGGGCGCTGGGGTGCAGGATGATGTTGAGCTTCCCACCTCCAAAGTTCCTGCCGCCAGCCTTGAGTACATCCGCAAAATGCGCGATGTGCATTATCACGAAACTCTTTTCGAGCTATTAGCGCGTCAGTATGAGATTGCCAAGGTGGATGAAGCGAAGGCGGGTGAAATTATCCAGGTTGTCGATCCAGCGCTGGTTCCGGATCACAAATCCTGGCCGCCCCGCACGCTGCTTACCCTGCTGGCTGGGGTGCTTGGCATGCTCTTCTCTTCCTTCTGGGTCATCATCCAGGCTGCTTTTCAGGACTGGGAGACCGATCCCGAGCGTGCTGCAAAATTCCACGAGCTAAAAGCCGCGCTGCGCTTGCGCGGATAGGTTAGGATCTTCGCATCCGCTATTCTGG
>JAJZMO010000013.1:1678-13597 GCA_021798235.1 Acidobacteriota bacterium
GTGTGGCACTGTGTGGGCGCTGGGAGATGCTCCATCTGTAGGCAGAGAAGGATCGGCGCCGGAGTGCCATTGCCAGGAGTTTGCGGCGGAGAAGATAAACAATAGTTTGCCTATCTAAATCGATCTATATATAAATATGTACGCGAAGATTTCGAGATGAGGATTTCCTTCTTCGATGGAGGTGCGTGGTTATGGATCGTTGGTTCCCCGTTAGTTTGCGGCAGTTCCTCCCAGCATGGCTGCAAGTGTGTGTTCTGTGTGCGTGCGGAACCGTGGGGTCGCAGGCCACGGCGCAACAACCCGTAGCCGCCTACAAAAATCCCTCGTTGCCGCTGTCGCAGCGCGTCGAGGATTTGGTTGGCCGCATGACGCTGGAAGAAAAGGTCGCGCAGATGCAGGACCATGCCGCTGCGATTCCGCGCCTGGGCGTGCCGGATTACGAGTGGTGGAACGAGGGTCTGCATGGAGTGGCGCGCTCCGGCTACGCGACGGTATTTCCTCAGGCGATTGGCATGGCCGCCACCTGGGATACCGGCTTGATTCATCAGGAAGCGAATGTGATCTCCACCGAGGCGCGCGCCAAATACACTGCGGCGCAGGCGGAGGGCAACCACAGCATTTATTTTGGATTGGATTTCTGGTCGCCGAACATCAACATCTTCCGCGATCCGCGCTGGGGCCGCGGGCAGGAGACCTATGGCGAAGACCCGTATCTGACCGCCCGCATCGGCGTGGCCTTTGTGCAGTCGATGCAGGGCGACGATCCGAAATACTACAAGGTCATCAGCACGCCGAAGCACTTTGACGTACACAGCGGGCCGGAGTCGGAGCGGCACCGCTTCAACGTGGCACCCTCGCCGCACGATCTGGAAGACACCTACCTGCCGGCCTTCCGCGCCACGGTGTTGGAGGGCCATGCGGACTCGGTGATGTGCGCGTATAACTCCCTGTATGGTGAGCCGACCTGCGCGAACACGATGCTGCTGCGGCAGACGCTGCGCCACGATTGGCACTTCCACGGTTATGTCACCTCCGATTGCTGGGCGATTACGGACATCGCGCAGGGGCACCATTACGCAGCGAATCTGGAGCAGGCATCGGTGCTGGCGTTGCGCGCGGGCACGGATCTAAGTTGCGGCCCAGAGTTCGCCACGCTGGTGCAGGCCGTGCACGACGGGCTGATTCAGGAGCGCGAGATTGACGTGGCTGTGAAGCGGTTGATGACGGCGCGCTTTCAACTGGGCCTGTTTGATCCACCGGCGAATGTGAAGTGGGCCGCAATTCCGGCCAGCGACAACGACACGCCCGCACACGCGGCGGTGGCCTTGCAGGCAGCGCGGGAGTCGATGGTGCTGCTGAAGAATGACGGCACGCTGCCACTGAAGCCGACGGTGCGCAGCATCGCTGTGGTTGGCCCCAACGCTTCATCGCTGGCTTCGCTGGAAGGCAATTACAACGGCCAGCCCTCGCATCCGGTCACGCCCTATGATGGTTTGCGCGCCTACTTCGGCAAACGCGGCGCGAAGGTGCTCTACGCGCAGGGTTCACCCTACACGCCTGAAATGATGCTGCCGGTTCCGCCGAGCGTCTTTCACTTGGCGGCGACAAAGAATGCCGCTCTGGGTTTGAAGGTGGAGTACTTTGCGGGCAGCGATTTCAGCCAGACTCCTGTGGCCACAGGTACGGCGGATTCTATTGACACCGACTGGGATGCCGCCGCGCCGGTGCCGCAACTGGAGCACGCCAAGAAATTATTCAGCGTCCGCTATAGCGGCACTATCGCTGTGCCTGCGCCGGGAGAGTACAAATTTCAAGTGGCGCTGCCGGGCTGCTTTCCCTGCGGGGACAGCGAAAGCTACCGGGTCCTCATCGATGGCAAAAAGCTGACCGATCCGGTGCTGGCTGGCAATGAGTTTGACCACCCCAAGGGCCAGCCCTTCACCTATCACTTTGCGGATACCCAGCCGCACCGCTTCCAGTTGGAGTACACGCACTCCGCGCCGCTGTTTGCCGCTGGGTTGACTTTGGAATGGCAGCCGCCGGTGGACGCGCTGCGGCAAGAGGCCGTGGACGCGGCCAAGAAGGCCGATGTTGTGGTGGCCTTTATGGGATTGTCGCCGCGCCTGGAGGGCGAGGAGATGCCGGTGCATATTCCGGGCTTCTCTGGCGGCGACCGCACGGACATTGCGCTGCCGCAGGTGCAGCAACAGTTGCTGCAAGCGTTGGCGGCCACGGGCAAACCGTTGGTGGTGGTTCTAATGAATGGCTCCGCGCTCGCGGTGAACTGGTCGGCGCAGCACGCCAATGCGATTTTGGAGGCGTGGTATCCGGGTGAAAGCGGCGGCACCGCGATTGCCGCAACGCTGGCCGGCGAGAACAATCCTGCCGGACGCCTACCGGTCACCTTCTATACGTCGACTGATCAATTGCCGCCGTTTGAGGACTACTCAATGGCGAACCGCACCTATCGCTACTTTCACGGCACGCCGCTCTATGGTTTTGGTTATGGGTTGAGCTACTCCCGCTTCGCCTACAGCCACCTGAAGCTATCGGCGCAAACCGTGCAGGCGGGCGCGCCGTTGACGGTGGAGGCCGACGTGACGAATACATCCAAAGTCGCTGGCGATGAGGTGGCCGAACTTTACTTGACGCCGCCAGCGTCTCCAGTGAATCCGTTGCGCAAGCTGGCGGGCTTCACGCGTGTGCATCTGGCTCCCGGCGAGACGAAGCATGTCGTCTTTACGCTGACGCGCCGGGATTTGAGTTTTGTCACTGCCGAAGGAGCGCACAAGATTCAGCCGGGCCGCTATGTTGTTTTTGTGGGTGGCAGCCAGCCGGGGCCGAAGAGTCCTGGCGTGCAGGCAACCTTCCCGATCACGGGGGAGTATACCTTGCCGCGCTAGCTTCAAGAGAATATAGCCAGTAGTGCGGATCGCTCCCTCAGCGGCTAAAGCGGCACGGCAACGCTTGGACATACGGACGGGCTGAAGCCCGTCTCCTTCCCAACACAGACTGGGGCAGTGACTCCTTCGCGGATCTGCATGCCAAGCGGTAGGATAAAAACACGCAGCGAAGCGCACTTCGCCTTCCTGCGCCAGCGATCATGTCCCAGCCTATGCAGGAATCTCGCAGCCCGAACCGCGCACTGTTTTTGGACCGTGATGGCGTCATCAATGAAGAGATCCACTATCTCCACAAGCCGGAGCAGGTGCATTTTGTGCCGGGAGTTTTTTCGCTCTGCCATCACGCGCAGAAGCTGGGCTACAAGCTGATTGTGGTGACGAATCAAGCGGGCATTGCACGCGGCTACTACACAGAAGAGGACTTCCACGCGCTGACGCGCTGGATGGAAGCCGCCTTTGCGCGCGAAGGCGTGCAGTTGGATCGAACCTATTTCTGCCCGCATCATCCTGAGCATGGCGTGGGTGCGTATCGCCACGAATGCCCGGATCGCAAGCCGAACCCCGGCATGTTGCTGCACGCGGCACAGGATTTTTCGCTCGACTTGGCGCGATCGGTATTCATCGGCGACCGCTGTACCGACATGGCCGCCGGTCAAGCTGCGGGCGTGGGCACCTTGCTGCTGCTGGAAGGCGTGGAGCGCGGCAATTGCGCCGGAGTGCGGAACTATCAGCGGATCTCCACGCTGGCCGCCGTGCCCGCGCTGCTGTAAATTGAAGGCACGCCGCGTGCGGCTCCCCAACCATGCAACCCTTGCGCAATTCGGTGGTCGCGCTGGCCCAGCAGATTCTTGCCGGACTCGACGAGCCGGAGCGTGTCGTCTCCGCCTGGCCGTTGGCGGTGGGGCAGGCGACGTCGCGGCGCACGCGCGCCGTCAGCTTTCAGTCTGGGACGCTGACCGTGGCCGCACAAGGGCGCGAGTGGCAGCAGCAGCTTATCGCCTTGCGTCCGCAACTGCGCCAGCGCCTGGAGCGCCTGACCGGCGTGGCCGTCGCCGATATTCTTTTCTTTGTAGAGACGCGGCGGGTCGAAACGAAACCCGCGTGAGGGTGGTTTTGGCACCGAGGGGAAGCGGAGCATCTTGCGTGGCACCGAATCTGTGGTGCTCTCTTCGAGCCGCGTTCTTTGCTGCGAGTGTGGGCGAGTCGATCCATTCCCCCAGAACCTTCCGATGCTAGAAAAGAATCTTGCTGCCCAATTGCACAACGCGATTGCCGGGTAAGCCACTGGAGCTGACCAGCGCGTTGCCGTAGGAGTTGTTGTACTTGTTGGACAGAAATGGATTGACCGCCAACGTGGGGTTAGCCGCAGCAAGATTGGCGTTGGGCGTGCCGAGATAGTCGTGATTGAACAGGTTATACGCTGTTACTTGGAATTGAAGATGTAGATTCCGCAGCAACGACAGATCTTTGGCAAGATTGGCATCGACCTCATAAAAATTCTGTCCGCGCAAAATATTTCTTCCCGAACCCGGATACGGATTGCCCAAGGTAATTGCCTCATTGGTGTTGTTGACGATCCAGTGCGCACTGGCTGGATTGATGGGCGTGGTGGTTCCATAGAGAAAATACCCATTGCCGGGACCGGCATTGTAGGCCACCGTGCTCAGCGGGGCGCTGGAGTTGGAAAGTACCAGGCGACAGGTGTCAGCGTGAACATAGGCTTCATTGAAGGCCGTGTCACAAAAGCTGCTCTCTGCAGCACCGGTTACAGGATTGGTGAAACCCAAAGGCTGATAGGCGTTGTAGGGTTGCCCCGTGTTGTAGGTATAGACCATGTTGTAGCTGAAGCCCCCCAGCCATCGATTTTTCCAATCGGATTGGTGCAGGTAAAAGGGCAGTGCATAGGTCATGCCCAAGGTAGCTACGCTGGGATAGGAATTGCCGCTGACGTTGCGCTCCGCCCGATCTGTATTCAAGGGATTTTGTGCATAGGCCAGCGTGGTGCCGCCAGATCCGTTGCTAAAAACCTCACTCACGTTGTCGATGGTTCGGCTATAGGTGTAGGCGAAGTTGGCAGTAAGTCCATGCAGGTTTCGCGTAACAATGCTGGTTTGCAATCCGTTATACAAAGAAAATGCGCCGTTGGTCACCTGGTTCAAATTGGACTGGGAGCAATGCGTGCGACCATAGCCGGGTTGGGTTGCATCTGTACACAGGGAAGCAGGAGCTACAACGTTGGGGAATTGAGCGGCCACCGGCTGCAGGTCTGGATTCGCATCCACGGATTGAAAGTTATGCACCGTATGGTTGCCGACGTAACGCACGGAAAGGAGCGCGTTGGGGGTCAGTTGATACTCCACGCCCAGCGAGTAGGTTTGGGCGTAGGGGTTGAGAAATTTTGCGGAGAAGTTCGACTCATTCGCCAAGGCAGGATTGCCGCCCGTTCCGAGGTACTGTAAATCCGCAGCACGCACGGCGGCTCCCGTCAGAGAACCATTCGCAGGCAGGCAGGGACCGCTGCCACAGGAAAACAGGTTTTGATTGACCATGGGGCTGTAGATGGCCGCAATGAGAAACATGTTGTAGAAGGCAGGATCATAGCCAATCGAGTAGCCCCCGCGCACGACAAACTTCTGCGCAAATTTCGGATTCCAAGAGAAGCCCAGACGCGGTTCGTAGTCTTTCCAATTGCGGGGCACCTGCGGCACGGTAGTCGTGGTCAGGGGTAGATTGGGATTCCAGAAGGGATGCGGCCCGGTCTGTTGTTGCAGGCTCAAGGCGTGCAGCTCGTTGACGGCCTGGCCGAAGTACTCCCAGCGCAGGCCGAGGTTCAAGGTCAGGCTGGAGCGAATGCGCCAATCGTCCTGCGCATAGAGCGCGGCATCGTTCTCCGTGAAGGGAACCACCGGGCTACCGTTGGCCATTTCCACCATGCCCGTGCCGGAGGAATCGTGCAGCATGGCGTTGAGGTTGCTGTATAGCAGGACGCCGTTGTAGGTCGGAAGAAAGACGTTGGGGGAGTTCTGATAGTCCCACTCTCCGCCGAAGGCGACGTTGTGATTGCCGTGCGCCCAGTGCGCGTTGTTCTGCACCTGGGTGATTTTGATGGTGCGCCCCTGCGGATCGCCAGCGCTCAGGCCAAAGCCGGAGTCATTGGTGGAGCCGATAAAAACCACCTGCGCACTACAGGCCGTTAGATTGGTGGTGGTGCAGGCTGGGTTGGAGCCACCTTGAAAATCCACCTTCGATTGCAGAAAGCTATAGCGCAGTTGGTCGGTCCAGTGGGCGGAAAAAAAATGCGTCCAATCCGCGCCGACGGAATGGTTGGGATTTTCAACGGTGACGAATTGCCCCTCAGCAATGGAGGGAGCCGCAGAGCCTGCGGTTTGGTCATACTGGTAGAAGTAGCGCAAATAGAAGCGGTCTTGAAGTGTGGGCTGCCAATCCAAACGTCCCAACTGTTCCTGATCGGTATAGGGAGTGGGGATGGTTCGCTGAAACTGGGCCACTTGAATGGGAACAGGCCCGCTGGGCGCGGTGACGGATTCCGTGGTCACGGTTCCGGGAATGACCGAGGGCGATCCTGCGGTAATGCCAAACGGCCCGGTCGATTGCAGGGCGGCGACGGCAGGATTTCCAGGGAAGGCCGAGGCCAGTTGCTGGAGTCCGGTGGGCGTGGGCGTTACAGCGCCGAACGAGCCGGAGGGCTGCGCTCCTGTAAATGCCCGCTCCCAATACGTGCTGCCAAAGAACCAGAGCTTGTCTTTCTGGATGGGGCCGCCGAGCGTTCCGCCAAAACGATTGTCCACCAAACGTGGACGCTTGGGAACGATGCAGCCCACAGTGACCGGGTTCTGGTGGGGCAGGCAAAAGCCGAAAAGGGGCGATTTCTGCTGGTTTTGCAACGAGCTCAGCCACGAACCGGTGTAAAACTCGAAACCACTGCCGTGGAAGCGGTTGGTGCCGCTCTTGGTAATGTAGTTGACGACCGAACCCATGTTGCGGCCATACTCGGCGTTAAAGTTGTCCGTGATGACCTGAATTTCCGCCAGGGCATCGGGATTGTCGAAGTAAATCATGGGTCCACCAATGGAGTTGTCATTGTTGGACTGGCCATCGAGTTCAAAGTTGTTGGAGCGTCCGCGTTGGCCGTTGGCAGAGATGCCGGAACCGTTGGTGTTGCTGTAAGTATCGCTGAAGGTGCGCGCCACGCCGGGCACGAGCAGCGCGACAGAATCAAAACCATTGGCCAACGGCAGATTGGCCAATTGCTGGGAGGAGAATGTCGTAGCGACTTGGGATTCCGTCGTATCCAACTGCACGGAGTTTTTCTGCCGTACCGTGACCGTCGCCGAGGTTCCCAAGCCGAGTTTTTGTTCCCCAACGTTGGATACCACGCCGGCCTCGACACGGACATTCTCAATGCGCAGCGAACGAAAACCGGGCGCGGTGATCGACAGGGAATACCGTCCAATGGGAGCATTCGAAAAATGAAAATCCCCGTTGCCCAGGGAGTGCGTATCGCTGCGTGCGCCGGTACTTTGCTGCGTTGCCGTTACGGAAGCGTTGGCAATCACAGCGCCGCGCGGATCCATTACCGTGCCCTGAATCGCACCGGTGATGATTCCTTGGGCCTGGGCCGCAGGTGCGGCCAACAAAACAGCACAGGCAGCGAACCCAAACACAGATCGTAGGAGGATCCACAAAAACAAACGCATTTTTGGCCCCTTATGAAGACGAAAACTCCGGGAGAGGACTACGGATGGTCCCCAATGCCCTGCACTGAAAACTGTGCAGGGTCTCATCTTATCGTGATCGGGAATTTACGCACGCAAAAAAAGCAGTTGGGAGAATTTTTTTTTCAGGGCAAGCCGTGTTGGTTCCAATTTGGGGTGCGTAGCCTTCTGTGGATTCGATCGGGTGCGCGCAATCTGCGGCAAAATTGGCAGCGCTCCCAGAGCAAGCAGGGGGCACCGCAGGCAGCCAAAGATCCCAACGCGCACGCCGGTAGAATGGACAGGATGGATTTGCAATTGGCCACGATCGGCGGCCGTCGTGCAGAGCGAACGGCCAGTCCCAGCCGCGTGTGGCTGGGCGAGTATGCGGTGCGCATTGGGCGCTTTTGCCGTTTTGAGCATACGGTATACGCCTCCGAGGAGGCCTTGCTGTTGGCCTGTGCGCGGGCCCAAGGGCGCAGAGCGCCGTTCTTGGTGCTCCTCGATAGTCGCGGCAAGACCCTCTCTTCAGAAGCCTTGGCGTCGTGGCTGGACGGGCAGCAGCAGACAGGAGCACAGCGCATTGTTTTTGCAATTGGCCCTGCCGACGGCTGGTCGGCGGCGGCGCGGGATCGTGCGGGCTTGCTGTTGTCGCTGGGGCCGATGACGCTGGCCCATGAGTTGGCCGCCGTCGTTGTGGCCGAACAACTCTATCGTGCCTATACAATTTTGCAAGGTCTGCCGTACCACCTGGGACACACCTCGTAACCGGCAGCGTGGAGCGCTATGGATACACCCCGACGCGGACTGATTCTCATCACCACCGGCCCCGGTAAGGGCAAAACCACGGCAGCCATGGGCACGGCCCTGCGCGCCGTCGGCAACGGTATGCGCGTGTTGATGCTGCAATTCCTAAAAGGATCGTGGCACTACGGGGAGTTGGATGCCGTGGAGGCCTTTGGCGGCAACTGGGTGATGAAGCAGATGGGACGCGGCTTTGTGAAGATCGGTGGTGCCGAGACCGACCCGGAGGACATCCGCATGGTCGAGGCTGCGTGGGAAGAGGCGCGCGTGGCCATCTTGTCTGGCGAGTGGGACATGGTCGTGCTCGACGAGATCAACTACGCCATCAGCTATGGAATGCTGGCACCGGAGCGCGTCGCCGAGACGCTGCGCGCCAAGCCAGAGGCAGTACATGTGATCTTGACCGGACGCGCCGCGCACCCCAGTCTGGTGGAGCTGGCGGACACGGTGACCGAGATGCGCGAGGTCAAACACGCCTATCAAAAGGGAATCTTGGCCCAACGCGGCATCGAATACTAACGGCCCCGGCAGCAGGGGCGCGCTTCCAATTTCCCGGCAAACAGGTAGGATAGAAACTGCATGTCCTGGTTTAAGCGCAGCGAGAACGAGATCGTGTCCACCGGCGAAAAAAGCGTTCGTACCGAAGGTCTTTGGATCAAGTGCGAGGGCTGTCGCAACGTAATCTGGAAGGCCGAACTGGAGGCCAACCAGAACGTCTGCGCCAAGTGTGGACGACACTTCCGCCTGTCAGCGCGGGCGCGCATCGCCAGCCTGTTGGAGCCGGGATACACCTTGGTGGATCTGGAGCTGAAGTCCACCGATCCGTTGGAATTTCACGACCTAAAGTCCTACAAGGATCGGCTGCGCAAGGCGCAGCAGGATACCGGGCTGAATGATGCCATCATCAACGCGCTGGGCCAGCTTGGCCCGCATTCCGTTGTGCTCAGCGTGCTGGAGTATGCGTTTATTGGCGGCAGCATGGGCTGCGTGGTGGGAGAAACCATCGCGCGTGCCATTGATCGCTCCCTGGCCACGCGGCATCCTTTGATCATCATTGCTGCCAGCGGCGGCGCGCGCATGATGGAGGGCGTCACCAGCCTGATGCAATTGGCGAAGATTTCGACCAGTCTGGCACTGCTCGATGAGGCCAAGATCCCCTATATCTCCATACTGACCGATCCAACCACAGGCGGCGTAACCGCCAGCTTTGCGATGTTGGGGGATTTGAACATTGCCGAACCGGGCGCGCTCATCGGCTTTGCCGGCCCGCGTGTCATCGAGCAGACCCTGCGCCAAAAGCTGCCAGAAGGCTTTCAGCGCGCAGAGTTTTTGCTGGAACACGGCATGTTGGACGCGGTGGTTCCCCGCAAAGAAATGAAGGCGTACTTGATCCGTGCGCTGAACTTTCTGCAACACTAGAGCCGATTCCACTTGAGTGGGAACAAAAATCTGCTGCGCCCCGCCAAAATCTGCGCTCCCCCATTCCAGCTTTGTTCATTACGGCTGGGTGGGAGCGTCGATCGCTTCCCCAGAACGTTGCTGCTCGCAGCGAAAGGGCGCGCAACCTTAGCCACTTTTCTGCTTGGAGCTTTTATGTTATTGCCGCTTCGCTGCGGTCCGGCGGACAAGGGGGTGGCCTGCGTGTGTCTCCAACACGGTCAGGGGGGCGTGTTCCGGGGCGAGCAAGGCTTCTGGGGCGACCAGAACGGTTTGCTCCAGCGCACATTGTCCTGAGAGTACCGCGTGCGGCAGCATGTCGGTATAGACCATCCAACTCGATCCGGGAGGAAGCGAAATGGTCTCGCGCCAGCCGGAGCTTTGGTAGGCGGCATTTTCCTTTAAAAAGTCGTGGAACTGGAGCATGAAGCGATCGTAAGGTGAGCGCCGCAATGTGGGAAGCGCGGAACCGATTCCCAACTTGCAAAGCGCCATCCGCGCGTGGAACTGCCAGTTGGACTCTGGGCGCGGAAGGCGAATCTCCTTGGGTGCAAAGCGTGGGAGCAGCGCACGGAATGGCTCCCCCACAATCCACTCGCGGGACTCTTCTGGGTGGATGTTGCTGAAGAAGCGCAAAATGCGCGCACCCTGCGTGGGGCGGGTGGGGAATGCGTCCGTGTGCATCAGATCATTGCGCTTGTGCAGCGGCAGGGCGCGATTTCTTTCTTGCAAAGGCCGGTAGCTTGCGTAATCCACTTGCCAGCGTGCTTGATAGGGGGCGAGAAACTCGGTCAGAAATTGCAAAACCCGCTGCGAGTACTCCCGCAGGATCTGTTGGAGTTGCCGAGCTGCATTTGGATCTGCAGATTGCAGATCGGCACCAGCGATGCGGTCTTGCAGTGGCTTGTAGGCAAGATTTTTATGCAGCGAACGATGGCTATGCCCCAATCCCAACAGAAAGGCGCGGGCCTCGTCCGGCAAGGGCACGGGCGTTTGCGGAAAAAAAAGAATGGTTCCCGCTTCCAAACGCAGACACCAATCCTGAGATTGGGAGAAGGCGGAAGCGACTCGTGCGCTTTCGGTCGGAATAGAAAGGATGCCCATGGTCGCGGTTCCTGATTGCCTCTTAGGGACGCCCGGATAGTTTGCGGCGAATCCACAGACTCATCAGATAGGCCACGCACACCAGCATGGAGGTCAGCCCGATGGGAGCGGCGATAAATTTATAGCTGATGCTCAAATTTTGCAGCGAGAGATGGTGGGTGCCGTCATAAATAATGACGCCAAAGATCGAGCAGAAGGTGGCCAGAAAGAAGGTCAAAAATCCAGCAGATGCGCCCAACAGCAGGCTGGAAAAGAATCCAAAGCGCCCAATGGGGATGCCAAAAAACGTTGGCTCGCTGGCATCCGTGGAGGGGATGCGTGGTTCGGACTGGGTGGTGGTTTGCACTGGCGGTTGTTCTGGAGACATGGCGACTTGATTCCCCCGGGAACGAACGCGTCCAAGGCCCTGCGCGTTCCTCTCAGATAGAATACAGATTTATGGCGGAACCAGCTTCCATGCAATTAGTCAGCGCACAAGAAGCAGCACGGGGGGCAACCGCGCTGCAAGCTCCCAATGGAATTCACTATGCAAGTTTTGGTCTGACGCAGATGCCTGCTTTGGATCTGGAACGAATGGTGCAGGCTATCCCCAACAGTATTGCGGCGGCACTGAATCGCAACATTTATTGTTTTGTGCCCCTGGTGATGAGCGAGTCTGAGGAGCCGTACATTGCCCCAGAGTATTCCAGAGAATGGAGCGATCAGGCGATTTGTCATCGCAATGCCGTTTGCAATGGCGGCGATTACACGTTCATTTCCACGCGGTTGATGCACGACCGATTTGCACTGGCCTTTGAATACTTCATCAATGCGGGACATCATTTTGTGGATGCCGTCGGGGTGCCCGACACGTTTTCCAAGCTGGTTTGGTCCCAGGTGGAGGCCGATGTGCGTGGAGAAACAAGCCAGGATGCGTGGGAAAGCCGCAGACAGGCTTGGGGAGGGCCTGGGCATCC
>JAJZMO010000084.1 GCA_021798235.1 Acidobacteriota bacterium
CGGTCTTCACCGTCAGGGAATTTTTTGCCCACGCCGAACCAGAGCACATCGCCACGCACAACACCATCGCCGCCCAAGCCAACACCACTTGCTGTACCCGTCGTTGCATTCTCGTCACTCCACGCAGCATTCTCTGAAACCAGCCAACAAAAATCCGCAGCCAGATTACCACTGCCGACGCAACCCTGGCTCCGCCACCAGCCGGTATACTGCGGGCGTGGCGTGGCCCGTGCGATGGGCACACTCAAAGGAGAGGGACCAACATGCGTGTGGGAGTTTTTACGCCGCTCTTATCGCACCTGCCGCTAGAACAGGCGCTGCAACAATTGAAGGCCCTGCACGTCGACACGGTTGAGCTGGGCACGGGCAACTTCCCCGGAGACGCGCACTGCAATCTCTCCATGCTGGACGACAGCGCCGCTTTGGCCGCGTTCCTGAGCACACTCAAGCGGCACTCGGTACAGATCAGCGCGCTCAGCTGCCACGGCAACCCGCTCCACCCCGATCCCAAACGCGCGGAAGAAGCCCGCGCCATTAGTCGCAAGACGATTCTGTTGGCAAAAAAATTAGGCGTGTCCACGGTCGTGGATTTTTCCGGCTGCCCCGGCGACTCCCCGCAGGCCAAGGCTCCCAACTGGATCACCTGCCCCTGGCCGCCGGAGTATTTGGAGATTCTTGACTGGCAATGGAAGCAGGTCGTCGAACCATATTGGATCGAGCAGGCCGCCTTTGCCGCGCAACACGGCGTGCGCATTGCCATCGAGATGCACCCCGGCTTCGTGGTCTACAACCCGGAGACAATGTTGCGCCTGCGCGCGCTGGCTGGCCCATCCATCGGCTGCAACTTGGATCCCAGCCATCTCTTCTGGCAAGGCATTGACCCCATCGCCGCCGTGCGCCTGCTCGGCGACTGCATCTTCCACGTCCACGCCAAGGACACGCAAATGTATCCGGCCAATCTGCCGCGCACTGGCGTGCTGGACACGCAAATCTATACCGAAGAGCGCACGCGCGCATGGATCTTTCGCACCTGCGGCTATGGCCACGACGCCACTTGGTGGAAGGAGTTTCTCTCCACGCTGCGCATGTTTGGCTATGATGGCGTGCTCTCCATTGAACATGAGGACAGCCTGCTCTCCATCAACGAAGGGCTGTCCCGCGCGGCGAAATTCCTGCAGGAGATTACTCCCAACGAGCGACCTGCGGCAGCTTGGTGGATCTGATGCCATTTGCAAGCTACGCGTGCAGATGCCGCATGTACGCTGCGTCGATTTTCAGCGCCTGCATGGGCGGCATATCGAAAGCCTCCTGCTCGACATACATGTGTCGAATGTGTCCGGCTTTTTTTGCGGCGGCAAAAATAGGACGGTAGTCCACCGTTCCCTGCCCCAGCTCCGCTGCAGGCGGAGGATCGGCCACAGAGGCGCGCACGGACATCGCGTGGGCAGGTTTCTTGAAATCCTTGACGTGCAACAGCGTGATGCGCGTGGGATAGCGGCGCAGATATTCAACGGGATTGCCTCCGCCCACAATCACCCAGCCACAATCCATCTCCATCGTCACCAATTTTGGGTCGGTGAGTCGCATCAGCTCGTCATACGGCACCACGCCCTGCTGCGGTTGAAACTCCATGGTGTGGTTGTGGTAGGCAAAGCGCATGCCTGCGGCATGAACCTTGGCTCCCAACCGGTTGAATTGCTGCGCGTTCCAGTGCCAATCCGCCAAGGTGAAGGATGCAACCTGCGTGCGAAAGCTGGTGTCCTTTAACCGCGCTGGATTCTGGAACCATGGGAAGGAACAAACGATGTAGCGCACGCCCGCTGCCTTGCAAAAGGGCAAGATGGAATCCATCTGCTGCTGCAGGTCGTGCATGGAATAGTGTGCGCCCACGCAGCGCAAACCTGCGGTGCCCATGGCCTGCACCACCTGTGCGGGCGAGTGTTGAAAAAATCCAGCCGCCTCCACTTCGCGGTAACCCAGCGCGGCAATCTGCCGCAGCGTGCCTGCGTAGTCCTGCGCCAGTTGTTCGCGCACCGAGTAGAGCTGCAAGCCGAGCGGCAGCCCCAGCGGATCGGCCAACAGACTGCTGCCGCGGCTCCATAGCGTTGTGGCGGCCAGCGCGGCAACGCCAGTCTTAAAAAAATCTCTGCGAGATTGCGTACCGTTTTGCGAAGGATCGAGATCAAGGGGTTTTTTCATACACGCACAGCATACGCCGTGGGGTTCCTCAAGCAAAGCTGACCTCGCCCGACGCGCAGGCTGTGAGAAGAAACACTGTACGCTGCACGTTCCGGCCTGTATTCTGCTCGTATCGACGCTCTTGGCTGCTCCGGCGCTCACAATTTTCTGCTGGAAGGATCTTCTCCGTGGAACGGAAACTGTATACCGCACACCTGTTGAACAAATCCCTGCTTTCAGAATCCGCGCAATGCTATCACTTGGAATTTGAGGTCGCGGGCGAAGAGCGCTTTGACTTTCTCGCCGGACAATTTGTCTCCACCGTGGCCGTGGATGGACGCGGCAAGCAGCAGACGCGCGCCTACTCCATCGCCTCGGCACCGCGCGGCAATCAATTTGATCTGTGCCTAAACCGCGTCGAAGGCGGATTCTTTTCCAACCTGCTGGCCGATCTCACCCCCGGCCAAGAGGTGCAATTCCACGGCCCGCATGGACTCTTCGTGCTGCCGCAGCCGCTCACCGACATCGTAATGATCGCCACCGGCACCGGCATTGCCCCCATGCGCTCTTTTGTCGAGCAGCTCTTTCCATCCGAGACGGAAGACCGATCCGAAGGCCGCGCCCTCTGGCTGGTCTATGGCACGCGCCACGAGACGGAGCTGTATTACCAAAAATACTTTGAGCTCATCGCCGCCGCCCATCCCAACTTTCATTACATGGCCACGCTCAGCCGCCCGCAGGATGGTTGGAGCGGACTGCGCGGCTACGTACAACAGCATGTACGCACCTGTCTGGAAAATTATCAGGGCAAGCATCTGCCCTCTGGCGAAGGCGCGCCCTTGCCGCTGCACGCCTACATCTGCGGCCTGAATGATATGGTCTCTGCCAATCGCGATCTGCTGAAGGAAATGGGGCTGGAGAAGAAGCAGATTCACTTCGAGCGCTACGATTGAGCGCCGCTTCTGGGGAGCACGGTCCTGGGTCGTAGGCTGTTGCGCATATCCCCGCCAGAGCCGCGCAGCAGGGATTTAATCCTGATAGGCGCGCAGCCGTGTGGGCATGCCGTCCTCGGCTAGATTGTGCCCGCAGCGTGTGCAATACACATCCGTGGCGTTCACACTGTTATGGCATTTGCCGCAGTTGGCTGCCACCCTATAGGCGCATTGCGGACAAAAGTGGTAATCACTTTCTATTTGCGTGCCGCAACTGGGACAGGCAGAGAGCACCGGCTGGCGCAAAATGAAATAGAGAATCGGCCCAATGCCACCCTGCAAAACGATGCAGAGCAGAATCCAAAGCCATTTGCCCATGTTGCGGCGGGGTGCATCCTCGCTGATGTAGCCAATCATCAGCATGTAGACGGCCACCAGCGCTCCCCAGGAAGTGCTGAAGTACACGCGCAACGCCACGGGCGCGCGGTGCAGATGGGGATGAGGGAAGACGTAGTAGAACAGGTACTGCATGGCAACAAAGGCCACCGCCGCCAAGGCCACCGACCAGCGCGGGATCAGGCGCAGTTCTTCACTGACAGAAAAGGACGCATTGGGATCACGGTATCGCATCGTTCCATCCGGATTGCAGGGCCACGCAAACCTGCTGCCGTTGCCTTGGTGCCTTTAGCGCACCAAGTGCAGCCGCTTGCGCTCTGGCCGTTGCGTGCGCACGCGCCAAAAACCAACCACCAGCGTAAGCAGTGTAATGGGCAGCAACCATGCCGTCCAATACATCACTTGAAAATCCGCATCGGCAAAATGACGCCAGCCTGCGGATTGGCTGTAGCCACCCCAGATTGCGGGCGTCAGGAGCAACAAAATCGCCGACACCGTCAGCAGGGCCAAACCAATTCGCTGCCGCACCTGTCGGCGACGCTCGTCGATCTGGTCGCAGCGCGCCTGCACTCGGCGCTGTGCCCGTCGCACCAAACTGTGCTCCGCCACCACGCTCATGCTGTCCAAAGAGGATCGCATGGCCTTCGGCATCGTCGTCTGGGTTCCGTTGGATGGTTCGAGAGTCATCGCTGCACCCCCTGCGAAGCCGGAGGCTGCTGCGCGCGCAGCCAAGCCGCCAGCGCGCTCATGCCGCGGTACAGCCGCGACTTGACCGTAGAGAGCGGGGCGCGCGTCACACTGGCAATCTCCTCCAGTGGCAAATCTTCATGGAAGCGCAGCACCAACACCTCGCGTGCCGTGGCATTCAACTGCAGCAGCGCCTCCGAAACGCGGGCTGCATTTTCCCGCAGCAAAAAATCTTCAAAGGGGGAGGGATCTTCGCTGGCAATTTCCAGCGTGCGCTCACGGTCTTCGCTCACCGGCTCGTCCAGGCTTTTCAGCACGCGCTTGCGGGCATGGTCCAACATCAGATTGCGCGCTATGGCAAACAGCCAAGTATCGAAACGCGCACGCCCGTCATATTGCGAACCACGCTCCAACACGCGCAGCCACGTCTCTTGAAACAAATCCTCGGCCAGGTCGCGGTTGCCGGTCAGGTACACCAGATAGCGCAGCAGCCGGTGCTGATAGAGTTCGATCAGCTCGGCCACCATGGCTGCGTCGCGTCGCTTCAGGCGCGTGGCAATCTCCACGTTGGCCGCACCTGCCTGCTCCGTCTTGTCCAAAACCGCTGCCCGCACCATGCCCATGTCCTCACAGACGGGGTTTGCGCGGGAAAAGATGCGCGGTGGAAACGAATTATTTTTTATGCGCGACCAAGCCATCCCCCATAGGATACAGCGGCCTGCCCGGCAGGACACGGAATAATTTTGCTGGCAACCGTTTCCTTATCAAGAATTTATGCAAATTTATACCGCAGAATCCCTGGCGTACACTGGAGATATGGCCGTCTTGTTTGGTCTGCATCCCGTTGAGGAAGCTCTGCGTGCAGGCCGCCGCGTGGAATCTGTAGCCGTGCAACGCAGCCGCAGCGATCTGCGCCTGCAACGCATCATTGACGCCTGCCGCACCGCAGGCGTGCGTTTGCGCTTTGAGCCGAAGGAGCAACTCGACCGGCTGGCCGAAGGCGGCGCACATCAGGGCGTCGTGGCCGTATTGGCCGGGCGCAGTTACGCCGACGCCAGCGATCTCGTCACTCCTCGCGGCGAACATCTATTTTTGCTGGCGCTGGACGGCATTGAAGACCCGCACAATCTGGGCGCGCTGCTCCGCACTGCCGACGCCGCCGGTGTGGATGGCGTGCTGTTGCCAGAGCGCCGCTCCGCGCAGGTAAACGCTACTGTGGCCAAGGTCTCCGCTGGTGCCAGCGAGCATGTGCGCATCGCGCGCGTCACCAACATGGTGCGCGCACTGGAAGACTTGAAGCAGAAGAACGTCTGGTGCATTGGCTTGGATGAACGCGGCACGCAGGATTATGACAGCTTCGACTTCCGCTCCCATTGCGTGCTGGTGCTGGGCCGCGAGGGCGCGGGCCTGCATGACTTGGTGCGCCGCACCTGTGATCATCTTTTGCGCATTCCCATGGCCGGGCAGGTCTCCTCGCTCAACGTCTCCGTGGCTGGCGCCGTGGTGATGTATGAAGCGATGCGGCAACGGCGGCAGACGCAGCCGCAACCCGCCCCTGTTGCATCGCAAAAGCGCAAGCAGCAAAAAGGACTTGGCTCCTAATGCCCCTTCGCCAGACCATCTTTTTGGGAGCGCTGACCTGCACGATCAGCCTCAGTGCCGCCGCGCAGACCACCCCACCCCCAGCATCTGGGAACGGCAGCAAATCCACCGTCGTTGTATTTTCGCGCAGCAGCAAAGGCGCGCAATCCCCTGCCGTTTCTGCTGGTGCGACACCGTCGTCCTCTTCCAAAGCGGCAGCCCCGGCGGCGCTTGCCATTACCGATGCGGAACGCTCCGCGCTCACCATGCTGCGCTACGACTGCGACGTCCATTTGACACCCGCGACGCACACGCTCTCCGCAGATGTACACATGACCGTGCGCAATGATGGTGCCCAGCCTTTGCGCCGGATCGCGCTGCAAATCTCCTCCACATTGCAATGGAACTTTGTCCACGCGAGCGGGGCCAATCTCACCTTTGCCGCGCACATTCTCGACAGCGATCTGGACCACACCGGCCAAGTGGATGAGGCGGTGGCCGTGCTCGATCATCCGCTGCCACCGGGATCCACACTGCCGCTGGACGTGCTCTACTCCGGCACAGTGGAACAATCCGCCGCGCGCTTGGTGCGTTTGGGCGCGCCCGATGATGTGGCGCTCGCCTCGGAATGGGATCGCATCGAGCCAGGATTCGTCGGCTTGCGCGGTGTTGGCAACGTGGTCTGGCTTCCCGTCTCCGTGCCTCCGGCACTGCTCGGTGAGGGCACGCGGCTCTTCAACGAAATCGGCCAGTGGAAGCTGCGCGAGCAAGCGGCGCAAATCCGCCTGCACGTTGTGGTGGAGTATAAGGACGATGCGCCGAATGTGGCCGTGTTGAATGGCATGTTGACGCAACCGGATGCGCAGACCGCACCTGAAGCAACCCTGCCCGCAAACGTGCTGCGCGTGGCCTCCTTCACGCTGGCGCAGCAGCCGATCGGCTTTCGCGCGCCGGGACTCTTCGTGCTCACGCGGAAGAAAATCTCCGCCGATGGAATCGAAATCTACGCGCAGGACAGCGATGAGGATTTAGCGGCCAATTACGAAAAGGCGGTCCCGCTGGTGCGCCCACTGGCCGAGCAGTGGTTCGGCACGCATCCCCAGCGCCCCATCGTCGTGATCGATCTGCCGGAACAGGACGATCTGCCCTCGGAAGACCGCAATATTTTGTTTGCGCCATTGCGTCAGGCAGATGCGCAAGATCTGACGCCGGTGCTGGCGCACATGGAGAGCCACGCATACTTTCAATCTCAGCGCGTGTGGATGGACGAAGGCGTGGCGCAGTTCTTCACCACGTTATGGACGGAGCATATCGCCGGACGCGCCGCCGCGATTCAACAATTAAACTCGCAGCGCGGCGCATTGGCTCTGGCGGAACCGGCGCAGCCCGGCCCCCATGTGGGCCAAAGTTTGATTGAGGCCTACAGCGATATTTACTACCGCGATAAAGCGGCTTTTGTTTTTTGGATGCTGCGCGACATCTTGGGCGATGGCGCGCTCGGCCAGGCGCTGCGCGCTTACAAACCAGAGCTGGACCGCGAACCCAGCTACTTTCAACGCACCGTGCAATCGGTGCATGCCAAGGACATCGAGTGGTTTTTTGATGATTGGATTTATCGGGACCGCGGCCTGCCGGATCTCTCCATCGCCAACGTGTACACGCGCGCACTACTCTTGCACGGCGGCGTTAAAAAATACTTGACCTCGGTGGAGATACAAAACTCCGGCACCTGCGCGGCGCAGGTCCCGGTAACGGTGCAGGCCCCATCTTCAGAAGAGAGCAACAGCGTCTTGGTGCCCGCGCACGGCAAGGCAACCATGCGCGTGGTTCTGCCCAACGCAGCGCAGACCGTCACCGCAAATGACGGCACGGTTCCAGAAGTTGGAACGGGCGCACATCAAACGCATGTGACCATCGCGCCGGCGCAATAGTCTTTCTATTGGGTCGGCGCGGTTGTACTGAGTGTTGGCGTGGCGATCAGTTCTGGATGCCCCAAAGTTCCCTTCACCTGCATATCGCTCGGTTGCAGCGTCAGATGCAGCGTGCCAGGGAAGTGCAACGTTCCCCGGATATGTTCCTGTTTGCCTGCGGCCAACAGATCGCCATGGGTAAGGGTCACGGTTTGATTCTGTACGGTTGCCTGAATGGCGAGTCGCTGGAATCGCGCCAGCGGTGAGGTTGCCAGCGCAGCAGCATTCCATCCGCCAGCATTCCACTGCGCACTCAGCATCCCGGTTGCACTGGCCGTCAGCTGCTGCACCGTCCATCCCTGTGCCAGCCCGCGCAGTTGCAGATCGATGCTACCGCTGCCCCAGTGCTGCGCGTGGAACGCCGTCGCCATTGCAGCCACCTGCATACCGCGCGCCGTGATCTGCATCTGTGCCTCGGGCAAATCCGTTCCGCGTGTAAGCGAACCACTGCCCTGCACCGTACCGCCCCATATATTGCCCTGCACTGCAGAAAAATCCGCCTGCTGATCATGCACATGCACATCCAGCACAGCATGGTTCAACACCAACGCACCCAAAACGATTCGATCGGCTTGCAGCGTTCCCATGCAATTCGGCAGTGTGGGCAGATCGCCCATCCAGCGCTGCACCACGGTCAACCAGCGTGGTGAGGATCCCGGATTGCTCTGCTTCCACAGATGCATCTGTCCCGGAGTCCAAACCGTGGCGTGGAGATGAAATCTGCATGGCGGTTCCGCGCTCGTCGCAGGCTGCGGCTCAGCGTAGCTCAAACTGCCGTCAAAACTCTGTTGTTGATAGGTGCCGCGCAGCTTGTCCAGAAGAATCGATTCGGCATTCAGATGCGCGGTGGCTGTGGTCAATTGCACCCCACCCGGCCAGTTCTCCAACACAGCACGCACATTCTGCAACTGCACTGTGCCACTCCACGGGGAGGGGGGCGCACTCTGCGCAGCCGTTGTGGAAGTGCGCGGCAGCCAGAAGCCCTGCCGCGTCAATGCCAGCATTGCATGCCCCTGCAAACCTTGCACACGCACGGGAATTTTCATCCAGCCCATCGCCTGCGCCATTGGCAGCAGGGTTTCCAGTGTTGCAGGGCCGTTCAGACTCAGGCTGTATCCCTGCTGCGTCAACGCGCCGGACACAGCAACCGGCGTAGCCGCCCCCAAGGCAAGACGCGCAGGCGCAAGCGTGAATGCAAGCGGCACGGTCTTGGCCCTGTGCGCATGCGCATTTTTTTTGCTCGTGTCCGCAGCAGCCGCGCGCACCCAATCCAACGCTGGCAGATACAGCGGATGCGCCGAGCCGGGCAGCAGTAGTGCGCCGTGCATTAGATGCACTGCGCCTGCGCAATCCCAAGCCGAAGATGCACCCTGCACACCTGTGCCACAGGCAACCGAGCCATTCCAATCCCCGGCCATGCTCATCTGGGATGGGATGCCTGCGCGCACATGCCGCAACCATTGCAAGGCCGTGTTCGCCGGGATTTGTTGCAGATCCAGATGCAGCACCGTCGCAGAAGTCTGCACGTTCGTAGCAGCCTGCGCGTGTGCTCCCAGTGCGACGTTGCCCGTCAGTTGCACAGACCCCGCACCGAATGGCGTGCTGCAATTGATCGCCTGCAACTGGCTTTGCGGCAAAAGCAAATGCGCCCCGCAATCCACGCGCACATCCCACTCGTCTGCAGGAACCACCTCTGTGCGACGCAAATTATCGGCTTCGATCTCTGTGCGCAGCGTCAAATCCGCCAGCGTGCCGCTGGCATCGCCCGACAGCTGCGCCATCGCGCGCCAGCCAGAATCCCTGCCCGTGAATAATCTGCTGATCTCACCGAGTGGCGCCTTAACCCATTCCGCATGCCCCGTTACTGGCGTTAGCGCGGCAGTCGAAGCAAGGTGAATGGCCACCTCCGCGCGCAACTCGCCCGTATCATTCATGTCCAGGTCCGTGCGCAGCGGTTGCGCCTTCAACCGCACATGCCATTGGCCAGACGACTCTCTCCACAGCGCGATCTCGGCATCCATCAGAGAAAAAGGCTGCTTCTCTGCTCCGTATTTGAAGTTGATGCGCGCGCCGGTTGCCTCCACGTATGGAAACTGCGAACGCATGCGGGCATGAGGAGCATTCGATTTGCGCAGGATCGATTCAAAGTCCCAGCGTCCGTCGGCGCTGCGTGCCAGGTTGAGGCTTGGATCGTCCAAACTCAGCGTGGCTACGGCAAAATGTCCGCGCAGCAGGCTGCTCATCTGCAAAACTGCCGTCACCGTGGGAGCGGTCATCGCAGGCTCTACGCCAAAGGCCGGGTCTTCCGCCACCGTAACGTCACTGAGCACAAAAGCTGGACTGGGAAACAGGCGCAAGGAGACTGCGCCCACCTGCACCGGGCGTCCCAAACCTGAACTGACGGATTGTTCCACGCGATGGCGAAAGCGGCTGACGTTCAGCTGTGGAGCCAGAAAAATTGCCGCCAGCAGCAACAACAATACAACCACAGCGGCTTGAGTGAACCGCACGCGATGTTGATTTTTCGCAGGCTCCAAAACTCTTTGCATTTTATTGCACCCGGCGGAAGGTTCTGCGCCAGCGCGTTTGGTCAAAGAAATGCACAACGATGTGCGCCATAAAGGAGACGCGATCGCTGACGGATGTCTTGTATTCCTGATTGGCTGAAGTGATGAATGACCAATAAATGAAGAGCGGGCGGCCCAGAATATTTTGCCGCGGAACAAAGCCCCAGTAGCGGCTATCCAAGCTCACCAGCCGATTGTCGCCCATGGCAAAGTAGTGGCCCGGGGGCACCACCAAGTCACCGCCCTGCAAAAATTGCGGCATGTCGATGGCCCACGTTGCCGTCACGTCCTCGCTCATCGAAGGCGGCACTGCGGGGAAATCATCCCGATAGGGATAGTAGCCATCCTCTGGGTTGCCATCCTCGGCGGGCATGGCAGCGTAAGGTTCCTTCTGCGCAACGCCATTGAGAAACACGATGCCGTGCTCCAGATGAATGCGGTCGCCGGGCACGCCGATGACGCGCTTGACCAGAATCAAATTTGTCTCATGCGGCTTGATGAACACAATGATGTCGCCGCGATGCACATCCCCGTAGTGGACAAACGGTGCCCATGCCGTGCGTGGAGACAGGCTGATGCGATCCACCAGCACATGGTCCCCAATGAGAATGGTCTTCTCCATGGAAGAAGATGGAATCTCAAAATTTTGAAAGATAAAGGTGATGATAAAAATTCCCACCACCAATACTGAGCAGATGGAGGCAAAGGATTCGAGCGGCGTCTCCTGCTGCAGCGCGTCGACTTCGCTTTGTTTCTCAGTGCTGCTGATGGTTTCCGTGCGGGCCAATGCCTGTGCTCCCCTTGCAAAATTCCCGGCGTAACCGGAAAAGGTGGTTAGTGAATAATGTGAAAAATTCTGTTCCAGCGCGCCACATGCATTGTCTGCGTCCACAAGGAGTGGTCGTGCGTCAGTCTATCATCCGGCAGCCCGGTCAGTTCCGAAGCGGAGGGAGAGCGCAGCGAAAAATAGACCAGAAACGGCTCGCCCACAATGTTGGCCTGGGGCACAAAGCCCCAATAACGGCTGTCCAAACTGTCCCTGCGATTATCGCCCAATACAAAATACCGCCCTGCGGGCACCACCAGTTCCCCATCCTGGACATCCCGGTGCATGCGCATCCACCAACGCATATCCACGCCCGGGTCGGTGTAGGCCAGTGAGGGAAAATCATCGCGATACAGGTTGGCCTCTCCCGGCGCGTTGAGCACAAACGGCTCCACGACCGGCTCCTCATTCACATATACACGGCCCTCGACCAAGCGGATGCGATCCTGCGGCAGACCGATAACGCGCTTCACCAAATGCGTCTCCGGACGCAGCGGATAGTGAAAAACAATCACCGCATCCCGTTGCACCGCGTGGTAGGGCAACAGATGCTGCCACGGTCCCGGCGGAGCATAGACCATTTTATTGACCAGCAAAAAATCGCCGACCAACAGCGTATTTTCCATCGATGCGGAGGGAATTCTGTACGGCTGCACGAGAAACGTCAAAATAAAAAGTGCGGGGACAAGGATTGTGGCCATGCCCTGCAATAGCGTGAGCAATTCCTCGGTTTGGCTAGCGATGCTGGTTTTGCTGGCGGAGCGCACGGCATCTGGCGCTGAAGTTTCCGCAGCATCCAGCGCCTGCGCATCTGGAATTTGCGCAGCGTCGCTGTCCATCGCCCCCATGCAATCGTCCGTCACGCATGCTCCTCGTGTGCAGCAGCATCCGAGCCGTTGGATGGTTTGCGCAAAAGATCCAGTGCGATGCGCGCCGCCTCCTGCTCGGCTACCTTTTTGCGCGCGCCGATGGCACTGGCCAGCAAACGAGGCTCTGCGCCAGTTTGCACCTGATGCAACGCAACTGCAAATGTTTTTTGATGGTCAGGCCCTGTCTCCGCTGTCACCGTATAGCGGGGCTGGCCGAGTCCGCCCGCCTGCAAGTGCTCCTGCAATGCGGACTTATAGTCGCCCACAGCCAAGCCGGTACGCGCTTCCTCTGCCAACGGCTCCAACGCACCCGCCAACACATGCGCCCTCACAAATTCCGCAACGATGGCCAAACCGCCATCCAAATAGAGTGCAGCCAGCAACGCCTCCAGCGCATTGGCCAGCAGCGCGGACTTTTTGCGCCCGCCACTGTGCTCCTCCCCGTGGCCCAGCCGCAGCGCTTCACCGAGGAACAACGTGCGCGCCACCTGCGCCAAATGTTTGCGGCTCACCATCTGCGCGCGCAACTGCGTCAACGCGCCCTCATCCATTTCCGAGTATGTGTGATACAGATGCTCGGTGACAGCCAGGCTCAACACGGCGTCGCCGAGAAATTCCAGTTGCTCGTTGTCATCCTGCGGCGTGCGCGGCTGCACCCGCTCACTGGCGATGGAGCTGTGCGTCAGCGCGCGCTCCAACAAACTGCCGTCAGAAAATTGGTAGCCAATACGAGCCTGCAATCGCTGCACGGCAGACACATCCGCAGATGCCGCTGGCACTCCGGTTGGCGAGGCTTCGTGTTGGGGAACGGCTACGCGCCTGTTCAAGAGTCGATCTCCCGTGGCTGCCAATTACTGCGCCTGCCCGCCCGCAGCATCCGGCGCAGACTGGCTCTGCTGCGAAGGCAGTTGATAGGGATGCTTCAAGCCCTGTTCCGCCGCCTGTTCCGTGTCCGGGCGGCCATCGCGGCTCTGCATGGCGGCTTTGTATTCGGCAAGCGCGCTGTCGCGATCCTGCTGCACATCGTCGATACGTCCCAGATAAATGTGCGACCAGGCCACGGTGCGCGGATCGTGCGAAAGTTTCACGGCTTGCTGAAAGGCCGCAACGGCCTGCTCCGGCTTGCCACTGATTAAATCCGCGCGGGCCAGAATAAACTGCGCCCGGCCCGCGTGCTCCGTGTGTGCGGCCAGCGCCTGCTGCGCGATCGCAATGGCCTTGTCAGCATTGCCCATAAACAGCGCCTTCTCTGCTTGATCGAGCACTTCCGGCTTGGGTGCGCTGCGCTGTACCACTTCATCCTGCGCGTGATCCACAAAGACGATTTTCTTCAGACGGGATCTTTCCTCGGGAACATCAATGCTATAGATCATTTCGCCAATGGCTTCATGCAAACTCACAGGCGTGCTCTCAAAGAATCGAAATTGATTGTAAAAATATCGCGTCAGGATATACCCCTGCTCCATGTCATCGCGCACGGCCTGTTTGCGCACAGCCTCTGCTTTGCGATCACGCTCCACAATTTGACTATTAATGGAGGACATTTGTGCGCGATCCACATTCTTTGGCATTTGATATGGC
>JAJZMO010000139.1 GCA_021798235.1 Acidobacteriota bacterium
TGGATTCTTCACTCACTTCGTTCGCTCAGAATGACAACTTCTTTTGGTAATGGAAATTGACGATGACCCAAAAATCTTCTAAATCCACAGCCTTGCGTTGTCCCACCTGCCGCACGTTGGTGCTGGCTGACGATCCCAACCTTCCCTTTTGCAGCGAACGCTGCCGCTCGATTGACTTAGGCAAGTGGGCCAGCGGTGCGTACAGAATCAGCTCGCCGATTTTGGATCCCGAAGTCCTGGAGGGATTGGACGCGGCGCAGTTGCAGCGGGGACAAGGTCGACAGGATGACCATGAAGATTGAGGCCGGTGTGCAGCGCACAGGCTGGGCCTGGACGCTGGCCACATTTTTCGGTGCAGGCTTGCTGCGTCCCGGGCCGGGCACGTGGGGTTCAGCAGCGGCCTTGCTGTTGTGGCTGGCCGCAGCGCACGGGCTGCCGCTAACGCACGCGGAGCTGAGTGGCGCAACCCTGCTGGCGGCCACGTTGGCGACGGTGATTGGGATTCCGGCAGCGAGCATCGTGGCGCGCGAAGCGCAGACAAACGACCCCGGCTTTGTGGTGCTGGATGAAGTGGCTGGCCAGTGGATTGCGCTGGCTGCGGCGGCTCCACGCTGGCCGTTGTGGCTGGCAGCCTTTTTGCTCTTTCGCGGCTTCGATATTTGGAAGCCGCCACCGGCGCGGCAACTGGATCGCATCCACGGCGGCTTTGGCATCATGATGGATGACGTGGCCGCTGGAATCTACGCGGCTCTCATTGTGCTGGCACTGCGACACTGGCTGTAGGGACTGGCCGTCCAGGCAACTCCCACGTCTCAAAAACGAGACGTGGGGCACCCGGCCTCCCAAGGACTCGAAGCCGCACAACTGAACTGGACGGACGTTATGGCTTTTTCTCCGGCACAACCTGCTTATTCTTCGAGTTGGTATCCCCGATGGCCTGCCGACGTGCCTTCACAACATCCATTATGTTGTCGTAGACCAAATCCTCTACGTTATGAACCATCTCGTTCAGGGTTGGAAGTCTCAGAATGCCCGGAACCTCGATCTGTCGAATGCTCATCCCAATGTCTTTCCCCCCTCCCCATACGGAACATACTTCCTCCAAATTCACTGCGGCCACATATCCTGTCACTTCCCCGGAGTTGCGCTTGAGTGGCTCAAGATTGATCTGCACGTAGAAATGAACAGGAATTTCACCACTCGCCTCTTTCGGCAACGCATTGTCAACGACTATGCCAGTATCCTTTAGACGGGACAAATCCTTTGCCACCACTTGTGCTAACGCGCCAGCCTGGACCTGAGAGATACCACCTAAGAAACCTTCCGATGGCGGAATTCCTGATGAACTGAGGTCTCCAGCGGTGAGCGCGTCGGAATACACTTTGATGCTCATGTTTACGCCGTGGTCGTATAGTTCCGGCTTGTAACATCCGCTGGTTGGTGGCACCTTCTCGTTAAACGTGACGTACTGCGCCTCCGCAGGGTTGGTACGTGAGGCCAGACCCATTAGCAAGAATGAGGCTGCGATTATGAGAGATGTGAGCCTGGCCTGTTTTAATCTGCGGTTCGGGCTTGAGAGCCTCAATCGCCGCTTTTGTATTTGTTCGAGGCCTTGGACATCACGGTTCATAATACCTCCTGCTGATCTTCTTTTAGGTGCTTGCCAGTTTAGCAGGAGAGCAACCGGGCGAATTGGTATTCTGCATAAGCCGCCTAGCCTTGGCCTGGCAAAAGCCGGAAAACCCTATTCGGTTTGCGGTCAAATTTTTCAAGAAACTCGCTGAGGGATCAATGCCAATCCGTATGGAACCAGCATACTCAAATTTAGAGTTACTCATGGCGTGTGTCGATCCGACATACAAGCCCAAGCCCATGACTATGCAAGAGTTGGAAATTGCCGAACAAGCGAGAAAATTCCGCGAACTGCTGGATATCCGGCGTTGCTACAAGTGGGAATGGAATGCAGGGGCCAAGTATCTTTATTCAGAACTTATCCGGGCCTATGGTCTCGATAGTGAGTGGCGAGAGTTGTTAGTCGAGATGGCGAAGCCAACACCTGGACGCAAGTATTCAGTGGAGAAAGCGGTACGGATTGCTCTATTAAGACAGCAAGGAATGACGGCAAAGAAGATTGCCGAACTGCTGGGACGCGAAGGCGATGCAATCAGCGTCGAGGGTGTCGAGTCCTATTCAAAGCGCCGCAGAAAACGCTCAATAGGGGAGACGGTTAGGGCCGCGATGAAAGCGCCCAGCTAAGACGTGGGAAATCGCCGGGCTATTGTTCACGTTGAAGCAGGCGTGAGCGCAAGCGACCATGCGTTAAGAGGCTTAACGACATGATCGAAATGCAGAACACACTCAACGAGCGGAAAGCTGGAAAGTATCTCGGCGTCAGCGCAGCAGTACTCAGACTGTGGCGCTCCGAAGGCAAAGGGCCGTGCTATTTCAGTGCCAGAGAAAAGCATGTGCTCTACCACCGCGCATATCTTCCCGCTCCTACTTCCCATTTGCACCATTACGCGAGAGACTGCCTTTGGCTGGAATGGGTCACCGTCCTGAATCCTTCGGGACTGGCCGTTCAGGCGGAGATAAAGCTCCGCTGCTAAGCTGAAGAGGAAGGGGAGTGAACCATGACGCTACTTTCCCGCTCTGCGACGGCTAAGGCCGCTGCGCCGACTCCAAAAATTACCTCCATCGCTCCCGCAGCTGCGCTGCCCGGCGGAGAGTTCGACCTGCGCGGCCAGCACCTGACGCCGGGAGGAATGCGGCAGCCCGTGGCGACGATCGGCGAAGCTTCCGCACAAATTGTGATGAGTCACCCGGAGCGCGTTCTGCTGCGCGTGCCCGAGGGCGCATTGCCGGGCGGAGTCAGCCTACAAGTGGATGGCAAGGCCAGCAACACGCTGCCAGTGGCCGTGGGCGTGCTGGCGGCGGAGAATGTACACGCCGTGGCCAATCCAGCGGTGGATGACGATGGCAACATTTATGTAACGCTCTCCGGTTCGCGCGGACAGGAGACGCCAGTTTCCGTTTTCCAGATCGACGCGCAAAATCAAATTCGCCCCTTCGTCACCGGCGTGATGAATGCAACGGGGCTGGCGCTGGATGGCGAAGGCAATCTGTATATTTCTTCGCGGCAAGAGGGCATCGTCTATCGCGTAACGCCGAGCGGCGCGCGATCCATCTATGCCGAAGGCATGGGCGTGGCCACGGGACTCGCCTTCGATACAGAAGGCAACCTTTACGTCGGCGACCGCAGCGGCACCATTTTTAAGATTGCGCCCGACCGGCAGATTTTTGTTTTTGCCACCTTGGAGCCGAGCGTGTCGGCCTACCACCTGGCCATGAACGCAGCCGGAGTTTTGTTCGTCAGCGGCCCAACCACCTCCAGCAATGAGTGCATCCACGCGATTGACCGCGATGGCGTCACCACTGAGTACTATCGCGGGCTGGGCCGTCCGCAGGGCTTGGCCTGCGACGTGGATGGAAATTTGTATGTCGCCGCATCACTGGAAGGCCGGCGCGGCATCGTGCGCATTACGCCAGAAAAACAAGCGGAGTTGGTTGTCTCCGGATCTGGCATTGTGGGCCTGGCCTTTTTGCCGGATGCCGATGGCGCGGTGCTGGCCACGCAAACCGCCATTTATCATATTGGCTGGAGCGTGCGTGGATACAGACCCTTTGCCTTATGAGGGTTTGTGGCGGCGGGCGCGCTCTGCGAGGAATGCAAGCGAATGCTGAGTGAAATTATCGCCGTTGGCTCGGAACTGCTGACCCCCTACCGGCAGGACACCAATTCCCTTTTCATCACAGAACAACTGAATGCACTGGGCGTGCAGGTGGTCTTTAAGACCATCGTGGGCGACCGCAGGCCGCACTTGGCGCAAGCCGTGCGCTATGCACTGGAACGCACCGACATCGTAATCGTGATGGGCGGACTTGGCCCAACGGAAGATGATCGCACGCGCGAATCCGTCGCCTCCACGCTGGGCGTTCGCATCCAGCGCGATACGGAGTTGCTGACAGCGCTCTACAAACGCTATGCCGAACGGCGCACCACCATGCCCGATAACAACGCCAAGCAGGCGGATGTGATCGAAGGCGCGGAGATTTTGCCGAACACGCGCGGCACTGCGCCGGGCCAATGGCTGGACATTGTGTTTGGCGGCCATCGCAAGCTGCTGATGCTGCTGCCCGGCCCGCCAGCGGAGTTGAAGCCGATGTTCAACGAACAGTGCCTGCCACGATTGCGCGGAATTCTTCCAGAGCGACGCATGGCTCATCGCGTGTTGCGAATGGCCCTGCTGCCAGAGTCGCAGGTGGATGCGCGGCTGGCTCCCATCTATACGCGCTACAAGGACGTGGAGACAACGATTCTGGCCCACGCAGCAGAGATTCAACTGCACCTGCACTGCTCTAAACCCACGCAGGCCGCAGCCGATGCGCGCGTGAATGAGTTGGCCGGCAAGATCGAAGAAGAGATGGACGAGCTGATCTTCTCGTCGCAAAATGAATCGCTGGAACAGATCGTTCTTTACCACTTGGAGATGCGCGGCGCTACCTTGGCCGTGGCCGAAAGCTGCACGGGCGGCTTGCTGGCCGAGCGGCTGACGCGCGTCAGCGGCAGCTCGCGCTCCTTTCTGGGCGGTGCCGTGGTTTACACAAACGAATTGAAAACGGAGTTTGCCGATGTGCCGGAAGAGTTGCTGGAAGACTACGGCGCGGTGAGCGCGCAGGTGGCCGAGGCGCTGGCCGCTGGCATTCGGCGCAAAGTGCAAAGCACCTTCGGCGTCGGCATCACAGGCATCGCAGGGCCATCCGGCGGCAGTGAGGAAAAGCCGGTGGGTCTGGTTTACATTGCGCTCGCCGATGGACAACAGACCGAAGTGGTGGAGAAGCGCTTCTCTGGAGACCGCGAGCGCGTGCGCTGGTGGGCCACGCAACAGGCACTGGAGATGATCCGGAACAAATTGCTGTAACAAGCGATCGGAACCACACAGAACAATTCCCAGACCCGTACAATCGCACTAGACTTTAAATACAGAATTATGACCATGGCATTTGTGCTGGCAGCCTCGGCTGCCTATCTTCTCGGATCGATTCCCTTCGGCTACCTGCTCGTGCTGGTGGTGCGGAAGCAGGACATTCGGTCGAGTGGCAGCGGCAACATTGGCGCGACGAACGTATTGCGCTCTGGTGCGCGCGGGCTGGGAGTTTTGACGCTGCTGCTGGACGCAGGTAAAGGCTTCGCTGCGGTTGTGTTGGTGCGTACTGTTGCCCAGCAACATATCGGCGCAGGCCCACTGGTGGCGGAGTTGGCGGCCATTGCGGCCACCTATGCCGTGGTGGGCCACGTGTACCCTGTGTGGCTCCGCGGCAAGGGCGGCAAAGGAGTCGCCACGGCCCTGGGCGTCTTCATCGCGCTGGCTCCGATGAGCGCGCTGTGCGCGACAGCAGTCTTTCTGCTGGTCTTTTTATGGTTTCGATATGTGTCGCTGGCCTCCATTGCCAGTGCGATCTCGTTTCCTCTGTTCGTTTGGCTGTGGGGCGGGCTGCTGCACCGCGCAGATTGGAACCTGGCGCTGCTGGCCAGCGCACTCGTGGTTCCTGCGATTATTTTGGGCAAGCACGCCGCCAATATCGACCGCTTACTGAAGGGCACGGAATACCGCTTTGGCAGCAAGGGGAAATCTGCCGCATGAGCCGCATTGCCGTCGTCGGCGCCGGAGCCTGGGGCACGGCCATCGCCATAACGCTGGGTCGGCGCGGCGGCCACACGGTCTCGCTCTGGTCGCACACGAAAGGACTCGCCGACATCATCACGCGCACGCGGGAAAATGCCCGCTATCTGCCCGGCATCCCCGTACCGCAAAGCGTACAGACCACTCACGACATGAACGCTGCATTGCATCGTGCCGAGATCGTGGTCACTGTAGTGCCGTCAGAGCATTTGCGCGCGACCCTGCACCTGATGGCACCGCACCTGACGCAACGCCAAGTCATCGTGAACGCGACCAAAGGGCTGGAAGATGGAACCTACCTGCGCATGACACAGGTGATCGGCGCGGTGCTGGCCGAGCACGCACTGCCGCTTCCCTGCTGCGTGCTAAGTGGGCCATCCTTTGCACAGGAAGTAGCCGCCGGTAGCCCGACGGCGATGACGCTGGCCTCCAACACGCCGGATTTGGCCGCGTATATTCGCAAAGAATTTGTTGGGCCAAGTTTGCGCATCTACACCAACGATGACGTGGTGGGCGTGGAGATGGGAGGCGCGCTGAAGAATGTGATCGCGCTGGCCTCCGGCGTGGTGACAGGATTGGGCCTTGGCCACAACAGCATCGCAGCACTGGTGACGCGCGGCAATGCGGAGATCACACGTCTGGCCATCGCCAATGGTGGCAGACGCGAGACGCTGGCCGGGCTGGCTGGCTTGGGCGATCTGGTGTTGACCTGCACCGGAGCATTGTCGCGCAATCGCCATGTGGGCATTGAGCTGGGGCGCGGACGCAAGCTGCCGGAGATTTTGGCGTCCATGCGCGGCAAGGTGGCGGAAGGTGTGCGCACCACCACCGCAGCCCTGGGGCTGGCCAATCTGTGCGGCGTGGAGATGCCCATCACGGAACAGGTGGCCGCCGTATTGGCTGAACGCCTGACGCCGCTCGATGCCATGCGCGAGCTGATGGCACGCCCCGGTCGCGATGAGTAACGCGGCGCACCGAGTCCCCAGATTTTCCCCTTCCAAAATATAGAAATCATGCTACTTTCGTAATCTCCCTTCCCTGCGCAATTGCTTCCGCCGCAAGCAGAGGCCGGGTACACTTTTGCTTTGGCCATGGAAATTCGCTCAAATCCGAAGCTCAACGCACTCTATGGAATGATGGCGCTTCCCCTGCTGTGCTTTGCCGGAAGCGTGGCTGTGTTTTGGCGTCTCTTCCAACCAGGCTATCGCGATGCACGCACGGAAAATCTACTCGTATCCATCCTCACGCTGATTCTCGGCGTGGCTTGTTGGAGACCAACGCTGCGCTACATCCAGTATTGGAAGAAATTTCTGGAAGCCTGTGCAGCCGTAAAGCGGGGCGAAATTGTTTTGATTCTGGAAACAGAGGAGATGGCAGAGTTTCGCGAATTGAGTAAAGCCTACGCCGCCGGACAAGAGAGCCTGGACACGGGGCTGGCCAATTGGATTTTAGCCGCGCGGGAACATCATCGAATATTTGCCACTCTGGTCAAGGTCATTGCAGACTCTCTGGAAACGCGGGACTTTTACATGCGTGGGCATGCCGGGCGCGTTGCGATTTATGCAACACTCATCTGCCAAGAGCTGCGCCTGACGCCCGAGGAAACAGAACGCATCCGTTACTCCGCGCTGCTTCACGACATTGGAAAAATCGGCATGGATGAACGCATTCTGACCAAGCCGGGAGTGCTGACTGCCGAAGAGTTTGCCCTGATGAAGCAGCACACCACGCGCGGGGCAGCAATGCTGCGCCCCATGGATGCGCTTCAGGATCTGATCCCCGGCGTGGAGTTGCACCATGAATCACTCGATGGCAGCGGGTATCCGCATGGACTGCGTGGCAATCAGATTCCACGCATGGCGCGCGTCATCGCCGTTGCGGATACGTTTGACGCCACCACCATGAACCGCGCCTATCAAGAGCCGCTGGGTGCTGATTACGCCTTGCGCATCCTGCAGCGATTGGCGGGAGAAAAATTTGATCCCCTGGCGGTTGCTGCCCTGCAGCGAGCCTATGCTGCGGGCAAGATTCGCCTGCCGGGATCGCAGACTCGACCAGCGAGAATCTCAACCACCCCCACCTAATCCCTGTGGCGCAAGCTGGTTGCACACAAAAGTACAGGCGCTCCATCTGTGATTGATACACTGAATACAGAGCGGACACGCTCGCAAACAACCATGCTGGCTACGTTTTTTCGTAAATCCGTTGCGGCCGCGCCAGAGACGCAGCCCGATGCGCCCGCCAAGGCAAGCCTCTTGGACCGGATGCGGCAAGCTGTCACGCGCACGCGCGAAGGATTACAAGAACGCATCGATGGCCTGCTGACACGCACCCAGACTGTCGATGCATCCACGCTCAATGAATTGCAAGCGTTGCTGGTTGCCTCCGATGTTGGCGTGCGCACGGCAACGGAGATTTTGGCGCACCTGCGAACTCAGGCTGCGCAAACCCAAATCCAAGATGGCGCACAATTACGCGCACTGCTCAAAGTGGAACTGCTGCGCATTTTGGAATCCGTGCAGACGCCCGCGCCCGTGGTGAGCGCGCCGCCAGAGGTTCTGTTTCTTGTCGGCGTCAACGGAACCGGGAAAACAACCACGACAGGCAAGCTGGCCGCGCATTTGCGGGCACAGGGCAAGAGCGTGCTGCTCTGTGCGGCGGATACCTTTCGCGCGGCGGCGGTGGAACAGCTTTCCGTTTGGAGTGAGCGCGCAGGCGTGGAGATGATTCGCACCAAGACAGGCGGGGATCCTTCGGCTGCATTGTTTGACTCCCTGCAAGCGGCCAAGGCGCGCAACGTGGATGTGGTGCTGGTGGATACGGCGGGACGACTGCATACAAAAAATAATTTGATGGCGGAGTTGGAGAAAATGCGGCGCACGGCACAGCGCTTTGCCGCCGAAGCTCCCCACCAAACGTTGTTGGTAATGGATGCCACCACTGGCCAAAATGGACTGCAGCAAGCGCGGCAATTTCAAGCTGCAGCAGCAGTGAACGGCATCGTGCTGACCAAACTGGATGGCACGGCGAAGGGCGGCATCGTGGTGGCCATTGCGCAGGAGATGGGCGTGCCTGTGCGTTATGTGGGCGTGGGAGAACAGATGGACGATCTGCTCGCCTTCGATGCACACGCCTTTGTGGATTCTCTATTGGACGGCTAGAGCGTATGTTGGGTCCGAGTGTTCCGTGTGGGAAATGAATCGCGGCTTCCCACTCTAGCGCCCTAAGAGCACGGTTAGAGTGGGACACGCTGAATTTATGGACGCGGAACAGGAAAATGCTCTCAGGTGCGGCACAGGCCGCAGAAACCGGAGTACATCATTTGACCACCGAAGCGCGCAATGCAATCCTCTCGGATGAAAACTGGATGGAACGCGCGCTGGGCCTTGCGCGCAGCTCGGTGGGGTTGGCCTCGCCCAATCCCGTGGTGGGCTGTGTGCTGGTGCGCGACAATGCGGTGATCGGCGAAGGCTTTCACGCCTATGACGAAGTGGATCACGCGGAAGTAGTGGCGCTCAAGCAAGCAGGAAAACAGGCACGCGGAGCGACTGCGTTCGTAACACTGGAGCCATGCAGCCATCACGGCAGAACCGGGCCCTGTGCCGATGCGTTGATTGAGGCTGGTGTGCAACGCGTTGTGGTTGCTGTGCAAGATCCCAATCCGCAAGTCAGCGGCAAGGGATTGCAGCGATTGCAGCAGGCAGGCATTTCCATCACGCTGGGCGTGCATGAGACCGAAGCCAAGTTGCTCAACGCCGCCTTCGCCCGCTTCATCCGCAGCCATAGGCCGTACGTCACACTCAAAGCTGGACTCACACTGGACGGACGCATTGGCCCTCCACCCTCGGCGGCGCATCCCAGCGGATCGGTGCATTGGATCACAGGCGATATTTCCAGGGCAGCAGTGCAACAGATGCGCCACAATGCTGACGCGGTGATGACGGGCATTGGCACCGTGCTGACAGATGATCCCATGATGACCGACCGCAGCGGACGTGCGCGACGCAGGCCGCTGCTGCGCGTTGTGCTGGATTCGAAATTGCAGTTGAGCACGGAGTCGCAATTGGCACGCACGGCGGATCGGGATGTTCTGGTCTTTTGCACCAGACCGGCCAGCAGCGAACGCGTGCGGGCGCTGGAGGCAATGGGTGTGCGCGTGGAAAAAATCGCCGCTGACCCCGTGCGCGGACATCTCTCCATGCAGGCGATGATGCAGAAGCTGGCGGAGTTGGAGATTGTCCACGTCCTACTGGAGGCTGGCGCAGAGTTGAATGCAACGGCCCTGAATGCGGGAATTGTAGACAAGCTGTATTTATTTTATGCGCCCGCAATTTATGGCAATGAGGCCGTGCCCCTGGTGCGCGCACGCCAGCCCGGCGGCTTCCACACGCTGCGACTAGCCAACTATCGCCTGCACCCGATGGGCGAAGACTTTGCCGTTGAGGCCGATTTGCAAAATCCCTGGCAGTAGCCGTGCGGAGACGAAGATGTTTACAGGATTAATTGCCGCAACGGGTGAAATTCTTTCGCTAACGCCGACAGACGGAGCACACAGGCTGCGTGTTGCCGCACCCGCCAAGTTTCTGCAACAGACACGCACCGGCGACAGCATCGCCGTGAATGGCGTTTGCCTGACGGCACTTGCCATCGACCCAACCGAAGGCATCTTCCACGCCGATCTGGGTGCGGAGACGTTGGCGCGCACATCGCTCGCACAACTAACTTCGGGAACCCTGGTGAATTTGGAGCATCCCACGCCCGCTGGCACACCTCTCGGCGGACACGTTGTGCAAGGGCATGTGGATGGCGTGGGGCAATTGCTCAGCTTGGAGCCAGTGACGGCTGCGGCAAGTGCCACCACAACTGATTGGTGGCTGCGCGTGAGGATTCCTGCCGCCTACGCGCGCTACGCTACGGAAAAAGGATCCATTGCCATCGATGGCATCAGCCTGACGGTGGCTCGCGTGGAAGATACGCAGCAAGATTGCGTGGTTGCGGTCAACATTATTCCCCATACCTATGCAGCAACCAACTTGCATACCCTGGCATCCGGCGCGCCGGTAAACATTGAAGTCGACGTACTGGCCAAATATGCCGAGCGACTGATGGCGGAACGAGCTGCGCAGTCGCCAATCACGCTGGCCACACTCATCGCCAAGGGCTACTGAGCAACCATCTTTTGCGCGTCCAGCCATGTGTGCAGATTCGCCTGCTGCGCGGCACGCAACTGTACACACTCTTCAATGGAGTCGTTGGCAATGCTCCGGGCACGCTCCGCTGCCGTCACAGGATGCGCAGCGAAAAATCCATGAACCTCGGTGCGTTTTTGCTCGGTGCAGAAGCTGCCGGTAGCGGTCACCAAACGCGCACCCATCATCGTTGTCAGCTCAGAGTGTACATTTTCCCAATGATCTTGAATGTACTGCCAGGCGACTGGGCGCGTATCGCGTTCTTGCAATGCGATCACAAAAAAGAAGATGGCATCCTGATTCCGCACCTTGCCGGAGGTAGCGTAGTCCAACGCCCGGCGCAGTAGTGCAGGATTGTGGAAGCGAGCCAGGGAAAATAGCGCCGTGGTCTGCACGTCTGGATTGTCGGAGGTTTGACTCAGCGCGAGCAGTTGCGCAAAGAGTTGCGCATCTCCATTGGCTGCGGCCACGGCAATGGCTGGGCGCACCATGGATGGATCGATGCTGGCTGGATCGTGAATGTATTGCTCCGTGAGCGTATGCGCCTGCGCGATAATCTGCGGATCACGCCCGATAATGCCCAACACCGTGAAGAGTGTCGCGCGCAGTTGGCGCTGCTCTTGCGATGTGGTGGACAAGGCTTGCTGCTGCGCATAGGCTGGTCCGAATTGTGCGCGCACCCACGCAGCCAGCCGTACGCGATCGGCTTCCGACGCAATGCGATCGCTGACGGTTTGCAGCGCCGAGGCAACATCAATGACGACGGCAGCGTTACGGTCTGCCTTCAAGCGCCCGGCAAGATTCATGTAGTCCGCAATACTGGAGCGGCCCGAGCGCGTAAGCGCCCAAGCATTGCCGACAAAGCCGATACGTTCGACTGGCGAGAGTTCGGTTTCGATGCTGTCTGTAATCGCTTGACTGTCCGCAGGCGCATAGAGCGTCCGGTAGTAGCCTTTGTCTCCTGCGTCAGCAAAAAAGAGCGGAGATGCGGCAACCTTGAACGTTTGTTGTGCGGAGTCGAGCAATTCGCATTTGGATTTTCCTGTGGATGGAAAGCAGACGGGAATGGTCCAAAGCTGGGAGGGTGTTGACTGCTTGCCATCCGGGCTGAGAAAGAAGCGTTCTTGCGTTACTTCAGTCTTTCCATTTTTGGGCGCAGTAAAACGCAGCAGGGGCACCCCCGGCAGAGCAACGAAGCTCTGCATGATTGCATCGACAGGCTTGTGGCTGACTGCTGTCTGCGCGTTCCAAAAATCCTCTGCCGTGGCGTTGCCGTACATGTGCGCCAGCAGATATTTATGTACGCCGCGGCGAAAGGTTTCCTCGCCCAGATAGTTCTCCACCATCGCCAGCACCGCACCACCCTTTTGATAGGTGATGCCGTCGAACATTTCGTTGATCTGCGCTGGGGTGTCCGCCTTGGCGCGAATGGTGCGCGTAACGCGACCCGCATCCATATTCAAAACTGCATCCAGATCCAGCGCATCATCCTGCGGCTGTTTCCACTCTGGATGCCAGGCAGCAACGGGCTTGCTCTCCATCCACGTGGCAAAGCCCTCATTGAGCCAGAGGTTGTTCCACCACTGCATGGTGACCATGTCCCCGAACCACTGATGCGCCATCTCATGCGCGACGACGATGGCCACACGCTTTTTTGCCGCCAGCGGCGCAGTCTTTTCGTCGATGAGAAAATCCGTTTCGCGATAGGTGATCGCGCCAAAGTTTTCCATTGCGCCGGCTTCAAAGTCGGGGATGGCGATCATGTCCAGCTTGGGCATGGGATATTTGATGCCAAAGTAGTGATCGTAATAATGGAGTACAAACTCAGCAGCCTGCACGGCGAAGCGGCCCATCTGCGCCTTGTCCGGCGTGGCGCAGGCGCGAATCGGTACGCCATCACTTTCTCCGGAGACGCATTGAAAATCGCCCACAAGAAAGGCCACCAGATACGTGGACATCTTCGGCGTAGTGGCAAAGGTGAGGGTGTGTTTGCCTGCAACGGGTCCCGGCGTGTCGCTGACAATGTTGGTGTTGGAGATGGCCGTATCGCCTTTGTCAACGATAAGGCTCGTAGTATACGTGGCCTTCAACTCCGGCTCGTCAAAGGATGGAAAGGCGCGCCGCGCATCCGTAGGCTCAAACTGTGTGACAGCATAGTTGCGCCGCGCGGTTTTCGAAAGATAGAAGCCGCGCAATTCATTGTTCAGAATGCCGGTGTAGAAAATGTGGATTGAGGCCGGGCCAACGGGCAAGATATGCCCGACGTGTAACGTTGCCTGCTCTTTGTCCGCATCGAGTGTGACGGTTGCTGTTTGCTTTCTCCCCTGTGCGGTGATCGTGACCGCGCCAAAGGTGATCTCTGCGGCATTGAGCGTGATGGCGCTCGTAGGCTGCTGAATGGATACATCGAGCGTCTCCTCGCCGGTGAAGGTGGCGGCCTTCAGATCGGGAGCCAGCGTCAAACCGTAATGCACGGGCACAACCCCGGCAG
>JAJZMO010000326.1 GCA_021798235.1 Acidobacteriota bacterium
CAGCACTTGGGTCACCGTCAACTCCGACGACCTGACCAGCATCGATGAAAGCCAGCCCGGCATCGTCGATGTCCATAGCGGCTCCGACCAAACCGGCAGCGACGGCACGCCCTACTCGGAGTGGTAGCCGCACGCATAGGCGCTGCATGAATACTTGGCTGCCATCGGCACACTCTTCCACCTGCAATCCAACCGGCGCGCCACGCCCGGCCGCCGTCTACGCCAACTATCGAGCACTGCATCGCCGGGCCGCAACACGCTCCGATGCCGCAGCGCAGTCCGAGCCGCGCAGTGCGCCGCTGGCACTCTGTTGTGGCATGAATGCCCATGGAGCCGAGGCCGCCATCGCTTCCGTGCTCTTTGGGGCATCGTTTCTCGGTATTGAGGACGACGCCCATTTGCAAAAATCTGCGCAAAAAAATCGCGCCTGCGATTTCCTCGTCAACTCCGTCGACGAAGCGCTGCGCATGCTGAAAATCGCAGTTCGAAAATCCCAGCCCATCGCGGTCGGCCTGCTCGCCAATCCTGCCGATGCGCTTGCACAATTGGCCGCACGCGGCGTACAACCGCAATTTCTTTTCGGTCCCGTCGATCCCGCTATTCCCACCAACGTGCAGCCTGCGCTTGCACTGTTTGAAAATCGCGGAGCGCAACGACTCGCGCCCGCAGAGTACCCCGCGCTTTCTGCTGAGGAAATACTGCTGCACTCGGTCGCCGCCTCACGCAGCGATCTGGCTCGGATTGACGCGCAGGTGCTTTCCCTGCTGCCCCCGGAGCAGGCACTCCCACGCCATTGGCTGCAACACGCGCCCGCATATTTTCTGCGACAGTCCGCACCCGAGCGCGTCTGTTCCCTGCCCCGAACTCAACTCGCAGCGCTTTGTGCCGCACTACAATCGCCCACGCTGCGTGCGCTACTCCACGGCCCCGTCACGCTGACCTGGACGGATGCCGACGCGCAACCGCACACGCTGTCCATCACTCCGTAGCGTCGTCGTTGTCCCAATTTAGAAATCTCCACGAGTCCCCAGAGACACGTTCGTACCGTGATTGGTTCCGAATCGGGCGCGCCCGTTGTTCTTTTTGCTTGCACAGCCCTGCCTTCTCTGTTTTGCAAAAACGCAGCGCCGATAAGCGCACTGTCTGGAGAATTTCATGCTGCGCTCAATCAAAATCGATATGGTCTGCATCGCACTGCTGGCGCTCGTAGCCACCGCAAACCGCTGTGTTGCGCAATTGGATCCCGATCCTCCCGATGGCAAGCGCGTTGCGCCCGTCACCATTGCCAAGGCAGAATCCCCCACCCCCAATGATCCCTCCGTCTTCGCCTCCGCTGCGCATCCAGCCGCCGCAGAAGGCAGCCCTGCCGACCCACTGGAGGAAAACATTTCCGGGCTGCCCTATGACATCGGCGAAGAATGCGCCTTGCGCGCCAAACTTCCTCCGCCGCCCATGTCCGCCTTTTCCAGCTTTGCCATGGGCGTCTACGTCAGCACGCTCGGCCCCGGCGTGGAGGCGGCAGTTCCGCTCAGCACTCGATTCAATTTGCGGGCGGGCTTCAACCTATTCAGCTACAGCACCAACCTAACGCAAAATGGCATCACCTATGGCGCGGACTTGACGATGCGTTCCGCACAACTGAGTTTGGACTGGTTCCCGCATGGAAGAAAATTCCATATCAGCCCCGGCCTTTTGTTTTATAACGGCAATCACATTGCGGCCAACTTAACCATCCCGACCAACACAAGCTTCTCTCTCAACAACGTAACGTACTTCAGCGATCCTGCGAATCCCCTCACCGGCACTGCCAAAATCAGCTTTCCTGTTTCCGCGCCACAGCTCACCGTCGGCTACGGCAACCTGTTGCCACGCTGGAAGAAGATGCGTTTTAGTTTTCCAATGGAGGTGGGCGCTGCGTACTTTGGCGATGGAACGGCGTTGCTGCAATTCTTCGGCTCGGCCTGCACCGCGCTTGGCGGAATCAATTGCATGCCCGTCAACTCCTTTCCACGCTTCCAAGCCGACCTGGCGGCGGAACAAACCCTCGTCAATAATGATCTGCACTATGCGCGCTTCTTCCCCATTCTGCGCTTTGGCATGAGCTACAAGTTTTAAGATTGGGCTTGGACAACCGAGGGCGACAGCGCGACTGCGCCTGCCCACGGTCGTGCTCTCTATCAATGGGAGGGGGAGGGGGAAGGCCCGCAAGCCCCGAAACACTACGGTGCAATTTGCAGGCCCGATGCCGACGGAATCGCGCAACAGCGCGCTCCACTCGTCCACCGGGTTCATGGCTGGGCGTATTTGCCTTCCCTACACGCGCGGAGCTGCTATGCGGACTTGCTCCAGGACGCAAGGGGATGGGGGTGACTTTCTGGTGTGGCGGGCAGCGACTGCTTCCGCTTCTGCTTGGGCATCATCTGCACCTGATGCTTGGAATCCACTTTCAGCATCCAATGCTCCGCGCAATCCCCGCAAAGCCAGAAATGCTCCCGGCTCGGGGCTGCGGCGGGGGTGGCAGATTTGCCAGTTGCAAAGAGATATACAATACCATCCCGCAAATACCGCAAGGACTTGCGGCAGGATGGATTCGCACAGGCATTGACCATCGATTGACTCCTCATGCAAAGACCGGCGATCTGGCCGGTTGCAATTTTTCGTGCCTGGGGCTTCCCAGCACACACGGCGTCCTGCTTGTTGGATGCACACAACACGCAAAGGTGAGCACGCCTGCAAAAAACTGCACAAGCTGCCAACCCAAGCGGTACAGAAGACGACGCAGGCCCCAATCCCAAGCGATCTGCGATGGTCTACACACACTTTCGGCAAAAGATGCCGTGGCTTTAGGCGGAAATTCGTAAAAAAATCGTGCAGGGTCAACAAGTTGAGGCGAGAGCAGGCTGTACGCAGAGGTGGTACAGCCTGTGGGGACGCAGGGATTCCGTCCTATTTAGTGGCGGCTGGCCGGGGGAACGATGCCGTTCATGCGCAGATATTCCACCAACTGGCCGTAATGATCATAGCCATGCGCGATGGCTGCGGCTGCGGTACCAACGCGCGTATGCAGCGATCGTCCGCTGCCCATGGCGACAAAGGCATTTTCGACGGTGATGGTGGCAATCACCCGGTGCCCGTAGGCGATGGAGTCTTGCAGCACTTGCAGCACTTGGGCCTTGGTCTTCAGGCTGGCCGCGTTGGGAATCTGGGGCGGGGCCAGGGTGCTGATGCTGCCAAAATAATGGTCATTGGCCTGCGCAACGTGGACCACCTGCTGGGCAAAGGTGCGCACCCCTTGGAACTGCCCTTGGCTCGGGGCAAAGTCGAATTTATCCGCAGGCATCGCCTGCACGAGCGGAATCATCTCATTGGCGAAACGCGTAAGCATGCCATCCAGTACCACCGCCGGGCCGACCGGAGTTGCGCTGCTGGAAGCGGGAGCTGCGGAAGCAGCCCAAAGCGGCAGGGCGGGCGCACTGCAAAGGATCGAGAGCATGAGTAAGGGAATCAGGCGGGAAAGCCGGGACATAGAAGATTTCTCCATAAATCAGGATGGAAGATGCTGGAGCGATGGAAGCGCACACGCTTTCCAGCCACAGGTTCGGAGCAGCATTGCTGCTTCGAACAGAAGTCTAGCAGAAAGACCCAGCAGGGAAACCACCTTGCAATGGAGGGGCTTCGCCATTCTCTTGGCTGCGACCGCTATACTGGGCAGGAGATGACAGAAAAAATTTTAGGAATTCTGGTGCCTTGGATTACTGCGGTGATCTCCCATGGCGGCTATGTTGGGGTGGCACTGTTGATGGCCATTGAATCGGCCTGTGTGCTGCTGCCTTCCGAGGTCATTCTTCCTTTTGCAGGATATTTGGTCCACACGGGGCGCTTCCAATTGTTCTGGGTGGCAACGGCAGGGGCGGTGGGTTGCAACCTGGGTTCGGCGGTTGCCTACGGCGTGGGAGCCTGGGGAGGACGCCCGGCGCTGGAACGCTATGGGCGTTACATCCTGCTGAACGAGCACGATCTGGAACGGGCTACGCAATTCTTCTTGCGGTTTGGGGCCATCACCGTTTTTTTGGGGCGGCTTTTGCCTGTGATTCGCACCTTCATTGCCTTGCCTGCTGGCATCGCGCGCATGCCCCAGGGACGATTCCACCTGTACACCTTTCTTGGTTCTTGGCCCTGGTGCTTCGCGCTGGCCTATCTGGGGATGCGCTTGGGACAGGCATGGGACACGGATCCACGGCTGAAGCACGCGCTGCATCGGTTGGATGCCGTGATTTTTATCGCGTGTTTGGCCGCTGCGGCGTGGTTTGTGCGTACCCACTGGAATAACCGGATTCGGCGCGCAGCCGCTGCAGCCCAGACGCGGTAGGCAGGGCAAACAGGGCCGCGCAGGCCCCGCCACTTTTCCTGTATTGTCAAGCCCTGCCCGCTCCCGTACACTCACGGGTAGGAATATCCCATGTTTTTTGCCTCCGCAGGCCGCCCTGGATGGGTGCGCCAGCGGGGCGGATCGCGGAGCATCTGAGAGCATCATGTCCATCAAAAGTGATCGCTGGATACGGGAGCAAGCGCTCCATCACGCCATGATTCAGCCCTTTAGCGAAAAGCAGGTTCGTGAGGGCGTTATTTCCTACGGGGTTTCCTCGTACGGATACGACCTGCGCGTTTCCGACGAATTTAAAATCTTCACCAATGTAAATACCACCGTCATTGACCCCAAGAATTTTGACGAGCGCTCCTTTGTCACGGTGCAAGCGGAGTCCGTCATCATTCCGCCCAACTCGTTTGCCTTGGCTCGCTCTGTGGAATACTTCAAGATTCCCCGAGATGTGCTCACGATTTGCGTTGGCAAGTCCACGTATGCCCGCTGCGGCATCATCGTCAACGTCACGCCGTTTGAGCCGGAGTGGGAGGGCTTTGTGACGCTGGAGATCTCCAACACCACGCCGTTGCCAGCCAAAATCTACGCCAACGAAGGCCTCTGCCAGATTCTCTTTTTCCAGTCGGACGAAAACTGCGAAGTCAGCTACGCAGATCGCAAGGGAAAGTACCAGAAGCAACAAGGCATCGTGCTGCCCAAGCTATAGCTGCACGGCAGGTATTGATATGGGATCGAAGCCGGAACGCAAAGCTCGCTCATCCCCTACTCCCAAACGGAGCACACCGGCAGCTCCCCGCACGGCAGGCAGCAGGCTCAGCGCATCTGCAGCCAAGTCTTCAGCGCCCGGGCTCATCTCTGTGGGCGTAATCGGCGTTGCCCCCATGATCGCCACAGGCCTAGAAGCGCTGTTTGCAGACAGCGCTCAAGTGCGCATTGTGCAGGCAGGTTTATTGGAACTTTTGCGCATGCCGGATCTGGAAGTGATTCTCCTGGGCACCTCGTCCGCTGCTGCACTGCAAGAATTCATGGCTACCGTGCGCGTCTATCGCCCAGAGATCCGCCCCATCGTCCTGTCCCAATCCAAATCCGAAGAGGAAATTCTGCAAGCGCTTGCCGCGGGCGCCAAAGGGCATCTGCATGAGTCCGCGTCCATGGCAGAAATTGTGCAGGCCGTGCAGATTGTTGCTTCCGGATCCATTTGGGCCCCACGTCGCGTATTGGCCCTGCTCATCGAGCGGCTCACCCTGTCCGCCCCCACCTCCAGCAGCGGGCAGCGCGCCCACCTGACCCAGCGCGAGCGTCAAGTGATGGAGTTGCTGCTGGGCGGCCATCCCAATAAAGAGATTGCCCGCAAACTTAAAATTGACGAGCAGACGGTCAAGGCGTATGTCAGTCGTCTCCTGCGGAAGATCGGCGTGCAGAACCGTACCGCGCTCACCATGTACGCCATGGAAAATGCCTGGCTGGGATGGCAGCAGTGATTGTTGCAACAAACAACCCCTTCGGGCCATTACTAAAGTTGTAACCACCTCCGTACCGTTGTCGAAATCCTCCAAGTGGTTTGTAATCAATCTACCGATCATGGATTTGGGAGATCCGGGTTGCGTGAGCGCCGAGTCGCCACGCAGCCCACTTTTTTTACCTGCCTTCCCTCCTTCCATCATTTTTGCCTTTTCTGCGCCATAGACAGCAGCCGCGATCGGAACCGCGTATAAAAGAAGTGCATCCGCCCATCCTGGCTGGGTGCTCTGGAGGGAAAATCGAATGAAACGATCCTTGGCTCTATTCTCCGCTTGTGCTTTACTTGCCACCACTGCCCACGCGGGTTCCCGCAAAGGCAAAATCGCAGACCGGCTCGCTTCTGCCTCGGAGGCCATCCAGCAGATCATGGCCACGCCGGATAAATCCATTCCCAATGACATTCTGTCCAGTGCCACCTGTGTGGCGGTGGTGCCCGCATATAAGAAAGCAGCCTTTATCTTTGGCGGCCAATACGGCCAAGGAGTTGTGACCTGCCGTACCGCCAATGGCTGGAGCGCACCGGCCTTCATTCAACTGGCTGGCGGTAGCTGGGGTCTCCAGATCGGCGGCCAGTCCACGGACCTGGTGTTGATCGCCGTCAACAAACAGGGATTTGAAGATCTACTGCACAGCAAATTCAAAATCGGCGCCGATGCTTCTGCTGCCGCCGGTCCCGTAGGACGCAAGGCCGAGGCCGCAACCAATCTGACCATGCACTCCGAGCTGCTTACCTACTCGCGCAGTCGTGGACTCTTTGCAGGAATTGATCTGTCCGGCACCACGGTTTCGCAGAACACGGATGATACACGCACCTACTACGGGACCAATATCCCCTTCCGGGTCATCTTGGATGGGCATGCAGCCGCACCCGCCAGCGCGCAGCCTTTTGTGCGTACAGTGGCCAAGTATTTCATTCAAGCCAAGGACCACAAATAAGCGCTGATTCTCTTTTTTGGAATTGGCGTGAGGCGTCCCTGCGCGATGGAAAACTTCCTACGCGCAGGGACGCGCAGACTTACGCTGCTGCGCACCATCAACGCGGCGCAGAGTCCACCTCTTGCAACCAGTCGGGAGATTTGAGAATCTCGCGCGGCTTGGAACCATCCGCCGGGCCAACGATGCCATCGTGTTCCATCAAGTCGATCAGATGCGCGGCTCGCCCATAACCGATCCGCAGGCGACGCTGCAAGAGGGATGTGGAGGCCTTGCCAAACTCCAACACCAGCCGCACGGCATCCCCAAACATGGGATCGTCTTCCTCCTCACCGCTGGCTTCGCTGTCGAGTTCGCGGCCTTTTTCATCGCGCGGCGACTCCAAAAATCCCTGCTGATATTCCGCGGAACCCTGCGCTTTCCAAAAGTCCACGACAGCGGCGATTTCCTTCTCGGTAACGAAGGGAGCGTGTACGCGCTGCAAGCGCGAGGTTCCCGGCGGCAGAAAGAGCATGTCGCCACGGCCGAGCAGCGACTCCGCGCCGTTCGAATCCAGAATGGTGCGCGAGTCCACCTTGGTGGCCAGCCGGAAAGAAATGCGCGTGGGCACATTGGCTTTGATGAGGCCGGTAATCACATCCACCGAAGGCCGCTGCGTGGCCAGCACCAGATGAATGCCAACGGCGCGGGCCATTTGTGCCAAACGCGTGATGGCCTCTTCCACATTGGCCTTGTCGAGCATCATCAGATCGGCCAACTCGTCAATGATGATGACAATGTACGGCAGCGGTTTTTCCTCTTCGCCGGTGTTTTCATCGAAGAGGCCGGGCGTGGTGTTCTCAAAAAGTTTGTTGTACTGGTCCAGGTTGCGCACACTGCGGCTGGCCAGCAGCTTCAGGCGGCGCTCCATCTCGCGCACGGCGTTGCGCAGCGCGTTGGCGGCCAGCTTCGGCTCCGTGATGATGGGCGTAAAGAGATGCGGCACGCCTTCATACATCCCCAACTCCACGCGCTTGGGGTCCACTAGAATCAGGCGCACCTGTTCGGGCGTGGCCTTGAAGAGCACGGACATAATCATTGCGTTGATGGCCACGGATTTGCCGCTGCCGGTCGATCCGGCGATCAGCACGTGCGGCATCGTCGTCAGGTCCGCATGGACGATGCGTCCATTGATGTCTTTCCCCATCGCCAGGGTGAGCTTGGATTTGTTCGAGGAGAAATTTTCCGACTCCACCACGTCGCGCAGCCAAATCGTCTCCCGCTCGGCGTTGGGCACCTGAATGCCGACGGTGCTTTTGCCCGCCATGCGTTCGATCAAAATGCTCTCCGCGCGCATGGCCAGGCATAGATCGTCCGCAAGGCCGGTGACGCGGCTGTATTTGATGCCCGCATCCGGACGGAACTCAAATGTGGTGACGACCGGGCCAGGGTTGATCTGCACAATTTGCCCGTTGACGCCAAACTCCGCGTATTTTTCAACCAGCGTCTGCGCCTCGTTCCGCAGAACATCTTCGCGGATCACGGAACGGTCCTCACTGCGATGCAGCAGCGAACTGGGCGGCAGGCGGAAGCCATGCACGTTCTTGGGCGTCACGGTGACGGTCTTGAGCGCGGCATCGGCGCGCGCGCCAATGGTGAGACTCTCCGGCATTGTGGCGGGCTTGGCGGCGATGGGCGCGGGGACTGGCCCGGCATCCTCTTCGATCGCTGCCCTCTCCGATGCGAAGGCTGCGGGGGCTGGCTGCAACGATGCTGGCGGTGCGGCCATCGCGGGGGCCGGTGCGGACGATTGCTCCCATATGTCGGGGAGTTTGCGCACACGCGCTGGAATCTCCAGCGCATCTTCGTCAAATGGGGCGGCCAAAACGGGGGCTTGCTCTTTGGCGGCACGGGCTTCTGCCTTGCGCTGCCGGGTTTCGAGTTTTTCCTGTGCGCGGAGAGCCTTGCGCTCGGCGCGGGTCTGCTTCCAATTGCGCCAGCGGTCACGCCCAGCCAGCACAAAGGCAAAGCGCACAGCGGCCCAGGCACGCGCGCTGCTCAGCGAGAAAGTCGTCGTCAGGTAGAGCGCGGCGGCCACCAGCGCCACTGTCAGAATGCAGGAGCCGGGGTAATTCAGATACTGCAGCAACAGGTCCGCAATCAAGCGACCCAGCAGGCCTTCGAGGGGAATGGTGTGCATCCACAGCAAGTGCCCCGGCAACAGTCCGAAGAGCGCTGGCGCAAAGAGCAGCCACAGCGCGATGCCAATCAGCTTGGAGACAGGCGACTGCGTAGCGCGGGAGCGCATCCAAGCCCAGCCCAGCCCGGCCACGAGAATGGGCAGCAGAAATGCCGCCAGACCCTCTGCCTGCAACAGCAGGTCACTGATCCCCGCGCCCATCAGCCCGGCCCAGTTCTGTGCAGGATGGCCTGACAGGTAGCCGCCCGCCGTATCCAGCGAGGGATCGGTGGGGGTGTAGGAAAGCAGCGCCAGAAACAGGAGCAGGCTCGTGACCAGCAGCAGCAGGCCCACCAACTCGTTAACCCGGCGATTGCGCGTCGGGTGAAAAGCAATATGCAGTAGGTTCATAGAGGCGATTTCTCCATCCTTTGCCCCGTTGGAAGGTCTGCCGCAGTTGTGGGCATGCTTCCATCGTGCGCCGGAGGCCAGAGAACGCCAGAGCAAGTTCATTATCGCAAAATTCCACGCGCATGGCGAACAAAAATCGCAACCGCTGCGACAGGGGTATTCAAATGGCTAAGGGTTGCTAGGGAGGCTCGGAACAAGTCTGCGTTTTGAGGGAGCGGGACTTGCGTCTCTGAAGGGGATGGGCTTCAGCCCATCCGTAAGTCCCTGCATTGCAGTGCGGCTTGAGCCGCTGAGGGGGCGATCCGCACTTGTGCAGCGTCTCCCTGGAGAATTTCCGCGCTGCCCGCAGCCAACTCCCTCACCGCCTGCGTGCCCCATAGAGCACCGGCCCCAGCGCGATAATCCCCAGCCCTAACGCCAAGGCAGACAGATGCGGCGCGATCCGATCCGCGCGCGCGGCATAGAGCGCAAAGCCGATCAACCCCGTGGGAAAGACGGCCAGCAGCGCGACCGCCCCAGTTCCACCGGGAATGCGAAAGGGACGCTCCATCGCTGGCGCGCGCAACCGCAGCACCAGCAGCGCCACAAACTCCAAGATGAGGCTCAGTCCGTAGAGGAGAACATCCAACTCCAGCAACCGCGTTAGCGACAAGCCCAGCGCCAGCATCCAGGCCGCGCCACAGGCCAACAGCGCCACCCAGGGCGCGCCCGTGCGGGTACGCCGGGCAAAGACATGCGGCAGCAGCCCATCCTCAGCCATCGCTGCGGGCAAGTGCGCATAGCTCAACGCCAGCGCATTGAACATGGCCACGGCCGTCAGCGCGCCGCCCAGCATTACCAGTGTGGCGAGCGCTCCGCCCCAGCGCGCACCGGCCAGCAGCCGCGCCGCCTGCACCCAGGCTCCGGTGGTCAAGATGGCTGCGGGAATGCCGCTGGCCGCCACCATCGCCACCGGCACCACGTAGCTGAGCGTGACCACGGCCACGGCGGCCAACATGGCGCGCCCATAGTTGTGCTGCGGCTGCTCCACTTCATTGGCTACGGTCGATGCGTTGTCCCAGCCCATGTAGTTCCACAGCGTCAGCAGCAGCGCCGCCGTCAGGCTGCCGTGCGCTGGAGCCGTTCCCCATGCACATGCAGCACGCATCCCTGCCCAGCCCTGCAGCGCAACCAGACCCTGCCCGGCTGGGTGCAGCAGTCCCAACAGACGCGCCAGCGCAAAGCCAGCCATCGCGACAAAGGGAGCCAACAACAACACCAGCGCCGCCACCGAGGCCCGCCCCACCGCACAGGTGCCGCGCAAATTCCATGCCAGACACAGCACCACCAGCGCCACGCCCAGCCAGGTTCCCCGCGCGCCCGCCGTCCACGCCGGTTGCAATTGCCCCACATACGCCAGAAACAGCGCGGGATAAATCGCCATGTCGAAGACGCTCGAAGCCAGCGAGAGCCACGCCTCCTGCACGCCCCAGAACGGCCCCAGCGCCCGACGCACCCAGGCATAAAACCCGCCTTCTTCGGGCAACGCACTGGCCAACTCGCCCACCAACAGCGCTGTGGGCAGACTCCACAGCGCGGGCACCACCAGCAGTAACGCCAACGCGCGCGCGTAGCCAGCCTGACCTACGATGTCCTCCAGCCCATACGGCCCACCCGAAACCATAAAATACGTTGCCGCCACCAGCGGCAGCAGCCGCAGCGTTCGCAGGCGCGAGCGTGTCCCCACAACATCGATCTGGGTGCTGGTAGCGATGGTCTCTCCCCCGACGGGCGTGAATGCTGCCAGTGTACGCGAAGGCCACGCAGGGATTGGAGTGCAGATTTCCGCGCAGCGTTCTACCGAGGCGCGCAGCGACAGCCTGAATTGTGTGGAGACTACTTTTCGATTTCGACGCCGCGCCAGAAGGCGACCAAGTTCTTCAGCTTGCGCGCGACGGGCTTGGGATCCGGATAGTACCAGGCGGCATCGGGGTTTTCCTGCCCATCGACGATGAGCGTGTAGTAGCGCGCCTGCCCCTTGGCGGGGTCGGTGGAGATGGTGCTGCTGGGGCGAAAATACTCGCGGTGCAAAGCATCTGCGGGAAAAAATGTCGTCCCGTCAATGACTTGCGTTTTCTCGCTTTCGGCCACAACTCGGCCGTTCCAGACCGCTTTTGCCATGGCTGGCCCGCCCTCCGAAGCTAACTCTATCAGATAGAAGACGTTTGCGCCATAGACACGACGGGGACGGGGCAGCCGCCTCCTGCTAGGCAGCCCACCCTTGGCAAAAGAAGCGAAGGATGGGGCACCTGGCGTTGCCTACGCTTGAGGCCAGCGCGTTGCCACGGCTTACTTTTGCTGTTGCGCCTGCCGGGCTTGGATGAAGGCGCGCATCCGCTGGAAGCGATCTTTGACGGCGGGAAACCTCTCCACCATCGTCGCGGTGTTGCGCATGAATGGCGCCCCCCCGTTGATCTTTTGAATCTCTTCGATGAACGGCTCCAGCTTGCTGTACAAGAAGATGCCTTCGCCATTGCTGTCCAGATACAGGTCCACGTTGACGGCACCATGCACGACCAGCGAGGCGGCCATCTCCCAGTAGGAGACGACTTGGCGCAGCCAGTTGCTGTGGTCGCTGGGGAAATCGCGCGAGATGTTGACAATCTCTTGTGCGGATGTGGGCTGGAATTCGAAGAGAACCCAGTGGCGGGCCTTGCGCAGCTTCTCTTCACGGCGCAGGTCGTAGAGCTTCAGAATCAGTTCAGCATCGTGGGAGTTAGCCAAGTGGCTTTCCATGGGTGTGTGCGACTCCTTGGAGAAATTGTAAGGGACTTGCTGTAACTAAGATGCGTGCGCCGTGGTGCGGATGCAAAAAATCCGCAGAATGTTTGCCCGTTGCGCGGCGCGGAGTGAACCGCGCAACAAGCAGCATCTTCCACCACCACTTCTACACGGCGACGGCTTCCGGTTTTTTCTCCTCGGCAACGGGTGCGTCGCCAATGCGCTTTTGATAATTGCAGGCAACCTTGGGCTTCTCCGGCTTGGCGGCTGCGGCCTTCTTGCCACGCCGTGGCTTTTCCACCTCTTCACTGGCCTGTTTGTTCGGGCAGATGAGATACACGCCCGACTTGAGCGTCTTCTCCAACAGATATTTGCTGCCGCAATCCGGGCAGGGTTGTGGCACCGGTTTCAGGTTGGAGGTGAAGGCGCACTTGGGATAATTTGTGCATCCATAAAACAGATTGCCGCGCCGGGCTTTGCGCTCGGCCAGGTCGCCCGTGCCGCACTCTGGACAGGTGACGCCCGTCAGATTCTGCTGGATGTACTTGCACTTCGGGTAGCCGCTGCACGAGACGAACTCGCCGTATTGGCCGGAGCGCCGCACCAGCTGCATACCGCACTTGGGGCAATTCTCGTCCAGCGGCACGGCGGGCTTTTGCTGCTGCTTTTGCGTCAGCCTGCGAATCGTCTTGCATGGTGGGTCTTCGTTGTAACCGGGGCAGGCCATGAACTGGCCAAAGGGACCGTTGCGCAGCACCATCACGCGCCCACAATTTTCGCAGAACTCCTCTTCAGCCTCGGCGTTTTGCGCCTCTGGCGTGTTCAGGTTCGGCTTGGCCTCATAATTTTCGCGTGTGTAGGTGCAACTGACCTGCTCGATGGAGAACTTGCGCTCTGGCCCAGCGGCAGCGGAGAGCGCGGCCTCCAGCTCCTTGCGGTTCTCTGCGCGCGCTGCGGCGGGCGCGGGCGCTGCGCCACCGGCGGCCTTGACCAGCACGGGATAGCTCAGCTTGGCTTCGATTTTTTCAACGGCCTTCTTGCCGCTCTTTTCCCACGCGG
>JAJZMO010000266.1 GCA_021798235.1 Acidobacteriota bacterium
AGCGGCCCATCCACCTGCCATCCCCGGCGGGAGCATTTCCCCCTGCCCGCTCCCGCCCGCCGCAGCCCCAAAAGCCCAGGGTGCCAACAGCACCCAACCAAGGATCCGCCATGTCAGAAGCCACCGAGAAACTCGCCGCCGCCAAATCCCCCGTCACCGGACTCACCTCCGGCCCCATCTACACCGGCACCCAGTCCCTGCCCACCCGCAAAATCCAGCTCATCGGAGTCCCCCTCGACCTCGGCGCATCCCGCCGCGGCGTCGACATGGGACCCTCCGCCGTCCGCGTCGCCGGCCTCGAAGCACGCCTCGAATCCCTCGGCCACCAGCTCATCGACGCCGGCAACATCGACGTCGAAATCGCGGAAACCCGCCACGCCGGCGAAGAACACGCCCGCTACCTCCGCGAAATCACTGAAACATGCACCCGCGCCGCCTCCATCGTCACCGGAGCCCTCGAACAGGGCATGACCCCGCTCATCATCGGTGGCGACCACTCCGTCGCCGCCGGCAGCGTCTCCGGCGTCGCCGACTTCTACCGCAGGCAAAATCAGCGCATCGGCCTCCTCTGGATCGACGCCCACGCCGACATCAATACACCCGAGACCTCGCCCAGCGGCAACGTCCACGGCATGCCTCTCGCCGCCCTGCTCGGTCTCGGCCCCGCGCCGCTGGCCAACATTTGCGGCTTCAGCCCCAAGGTCCTGCCGGAAAACACCGTCCTCATCGGCGTCCGCGACATCGACGCCACAGAAAAGGAAAACATCAAACGAGCCGGCGTCACCGAGGTCTACACCATGCGCGACATCGACGAGCGAGGCCTCCGCACCGTCATGGAAGAGGCCCTCCGCGCCGCCGGACGTGGCACCGCCGGCTACCACGTCTCCCTCGACATGGACTGGATCGACCCCGAAGACGCACCCGGCGTAGGCACCCCCGTCCGCGGCGGAGCCACCTACCGCGAAGCCCACCTCGCCATGGAAATCATCGCCGACCACGGACGAATGACCAGCTTCGAACTCGTCGAAGTCAACCCCGTCATCGACGAACACAACCGCACCGCCGACCTCGCCGTAGAACTCATCTGCAGCGCCTTCGGCAAAAAAATCCTGTAAAGTTGAACCGCTGAAATTAGCAGTAGAAGCGCGCAGTCAAAATGAATTTGTCATCCCGACCGGTCATCAATTCTTGTCATCCCGACCGAAGTTCGCTCACCGCATGGTGAGCGAACGAAGCGGAGGGACCTGCAGTTTCTTGAATAAGCTCCGAAAACAGGCAACACGCAATGAAAACCGCAAGACTAACCGCCGCCGAAGCCCTATACCCGCTTCTCTCAACCTTTCACGAGGTCAACGGCCTGGTGCTCAATCACGTGCGGGAAACCCGCTCAGAAGAGTGCCTCGTCGAGATTAACTTCGACTTTGGAGCGAAAGCCCTCGTGCTTGCAGCCAACGAGGAAGACGACACCATTCACCTGCGCTCTGCCAACGCGACCGCAACTAGACCCAACTCCCCGGATGAAGCCACCTCCACTAGGCCTTGGGAAAACTACATGGGAAAGCAGTTCGGCTGGGGCTGGGTAACCATCAACCAGCAAGGCTATCTCGACGGCGTCATCCTGAGTTTTGAAGGAATTACTCCTCAGCTCCTGGTCACGGTTGCCGCCTCATCTCTCCAAATCCAGCAGATCGACACCTCACTTCACCTATACGGCCGCTTTCACCCCACGCAAAGTTAGTGCCAACCCAACCCCCACCCCGCTACAATTTACCCATGTCCGATCGCATGTCCCGCACCCTCGCCCAGAGCGACCCCGTAGTCGCACAGGCCATCGACCAGGAAGTCCTTCGCCAGCACGAAGGCCTGGAGATGATTGCCTCGGAAAACTTCGTCTCCCGCGCCGTCCTCGAAGCCGCCGGCTCCGTCTTCACCAACAAGTACGCCGAGGGCTACCCCGGACGCCGCTACTATGGCGGCTGCGAATTCGCCGACACCATTGAGAACACCGCTCGCGACCGCGCCAGACAGCTCTTCAACGCCGAGCACGCCAACGTCCAGCCCCACTCCGGCTCGCAGGCCAACGCCGCCGCCTACATGGCCCTCATCCAGCCCGGCGACACCATCCTCGGACTCGACCTCGCCCACGGCGGCCACCTCACCCATGGCCACAAGCTCAACTTCTCCGGCAAGCTCTACCGCGTCGTCTCCTACGGCGTCCGCAAAGACACTGAAGTCATCGACTACGACCAGCTCGAAGCCCTCGCCCTCCGCGAGCAGCCCAAACTCATCATCGGCGGCGGCAGCGCCTATCCGCGCACCTTTGACTTCGCTCGCATGCGCCAGATCGCCGACAAGGTCAACGCCTTCTTCCTCGTCGATATGGCCCACTTCGCCGGACTCGTCGCTGGCGGCGCGCACCCATCCCCCGTCCCCCACGCGCACATCACCACCACCACCACCCACAAAACCCTCCGCGGCCCCCGCGCCGGCCTCATCCTCTGCGGGCAGGAGCACGCCGCAGCCGTCGACAAGGCCGTCTTTCCCGGCCAGCAGGGCGGACCGCTCGTCCATATCATCGCCGCCAAGGCCGTCGCCTTCCATGAGGCGCTTCAGCCCGACTTCGCCGCCTACGCGCATCAGATCGTCTCCAACGCCAAGGCCCTCGCCGCCACCATGGCCGAAAACGGCTACCGCGTCATCTCCGGCGGAACCGACACCCACCTCATGCTCATCGACGTCTTCGCCAAAGGCATGCTCGGCTCCGAAGCCGAAGCCGCTCTCGGCGCCGCCGGCATCACCGTCAACAAAAACGCCATTCCGTACGACACCAATCCCCCGCTCAAGCCCTCCGGCATCCGCATCGGCACGCCCGCCCTCACCACGCGCGGCATGAAGGAAGCCGAAATGCGCCAGATCGGCCAGTGGATCGTCGAAGCCCTCGACCACCGCAACGATCCCGCCACCCTCGCGCGCATCCGCAACCAGGTCCTCGAGCTCGCCAACCACTTCCCCCTCTACAACTGGCTCCGCCACGACTCCACCGTCCTCGCCGGCTAAGGCACCGTTTTACCCAAGATCTGGGTGCCCCTCGATAAGGACAAAGGCTTTGTCAAGGCAACACTTTCGCCTCGCGCATTTCGAGGAGAAAGTGTGGGCCGAATCGTCCGAAGGACGACCTGCTACTCCCACCACCGGCTGCATCACGAACCTTCCCCATCCCTCTACCCCTCCGTTCTCCAATGTGTTATCGTTCCCATACTCGGGATTGGCCCACCTCCAACCCCATGAAATCCTCTCTGCACCATAACTTCTTTCACTCTCTTTCAAGGATCACGCTCCATGGCTCACCGCACACTCACCCGCATTGCCCTCGCCGCTCTTGCGGCGGCGCTCGCCTGCCCGCTCGCCCTCGCCCAGCAAAAGCCCAACACCCTCACCCCTCAGCAGAAGCAGGAAGGCTGGCATCTCCTCTTCAATGGCAAAAACTTCGACGGCTGGCACTCCTATGGAGAAAAAGGCATCGGCAAGGACTGGTCCATCCAGCACGGCGCCATCCAGCTCAAAAAACCGCCCCATGCCAAATTCGCCGACTACTCTGACATCGTCACCAACGGCGAGTACACCAACTTCGACCTCAAAGTAGAGTGGAAAGCCAAACCCTGCATCGACAGCGGCATCATGTTCGACGTCCACGAGTCGCCCAAGTACAGCCAGACCTACGAAACCGGCCCTGAAATGCAAATCGCCGACCTCGCCTGCACCGTCCCCGACAGCCGCACCCTCTACCAGCGCTCCGGAGACATGTTCGGCCTCATCGCCGTGCCCTACGAGTGGGTCAAGCCCGCCGGCCAGTGGAATCAATACGAAATCAAGGTCGACCACGGCCACGTCCAGTTCTTCACCGACGGCCACAAGGTCGTCGACACCCAGCTCTGGACCCCCGAGTGGAAACAGCTCGTCGCCCACAGCAAATTCGCCGGCTGGCCCGGCTTCGCCGCCTACCACACCGGCCACATCTCGCTGCAGGGCACTGAGGACAAGGGACCATCCCAGGTCAAGCTCTGGTTCCGCAACGTCATGATCCGCAAACTTCCGTAGCCCCCGCGCCAGTCCTGCCTCATGCCCACCAGCGCGAGGCAGGACTGGGCCAGAAACTCATCGCTTTCAGTGGTGCGCGAAGCGCGCGTTCGCCTGGATGGCAAGTCCCCTTGTTAAACTGAATGTTCCATTCTCTTCTGCACGGAAGCCCATCTTGCCTACAAAAAGCGCCAATACCTCCGCCAAAGCCGAATCCGCCCCCGCCAAAACGCGCAAGGTCACTTACGCCGAGGCCGGCGTCAACCTCTCTGAGGCCGAGCGCGCCAGGCAGCGCATCAAGTTCCTCGCGCACAAGACCTTCAACCGCCGCGTCCTCAGCGACATCGGCTCCTTCGGCGGTCTCTTCCAGCTCGACAACAAGCTCAAGGATCCCGTCCTTGTCTCTTCCGCCGACGGCGTCGGCACCAAGCTCAAGCTCGCCTTCCAGATGGGCATTCATCACACCGTCGGCGCAGACCTCGTCAACCACTGCGTCAACGACATCGCCGTGCAGGGCGCCACCCCGCTCTTCTTCCTCGACTACCTCGCCACCGGCCGCCTTGAGAACACCGTCATCGAGAAAGTCGTCCAGGGCCTCGCCGAAGCCTGCAAAATCAACGGCTGCGCCCTCATCGGCGGAGAAACCGCCCAGATGCCCGGCTTCTACTCCGACGGCGAATACGACCTCGCCGGCTTCATCGTCGGTGTCGTCGAGCGCGAAAAGCTCATCACCGGCAAAAGCATCCAGAACGGCGACGTCCTCATCGGTTTCCCCTCCACCGGCCTGCACACCAACGGCTACTCGCTCGCCCGCAAGCTCTTCTTTGAGGTCGCCGGCTACACGCCGGACCAGTACATCCCCGAGCTCAAGGACAAGGCCGGCGCCGCCCTCATGAAGATCCACCGCAGCTATCTGCCCATCATCCGCAAGCTCACCGCCAGCTCGTACACCACCGGCATGGCCCACATCACCGGCGGCGGCATCACTGAGAATCTGCCCCGCATCCTGCCCAAAGGCCTCGCCGCCCAGGTCGAACTCGGCTCCTGGCCCTCCCTGCCCGTCTTCGACCACCTCCGCGAACTCGGCCAGATCGATCCCGACGAAATGCTCCGCACCTTCAACCTGGGACTGGGCCTCATCGCCGTCATCCCTGCGGAAAAATTCAAGCGCCTCAAGTCCAGCTTCGACCGCGCCGGCGAAAAGTTCTACCAGATCGGCCGCATCATCAAAGGCGACCGCCGCGTCATCTACCAATAAATCTTCCCGCATAAAACGAAACGGGGAGCGGCATCAGCCGCTCCCCGTTGTGCTTGCCCTCCTAATCGCGATCCCCTTCCCCATTGCGATACACGGAGCGGTATCCATTCTGGAATGCCTTGCGGTAAGCACCCATCAAAGGCGGCGGCACAGGCGGCCTGCGGAACCAGGGATGACGATCCACATCCGGTCCCATCCCGCGCGCCCTGTCCCTCCGCGCCGCCATCACGCCATCATGGAAACCCTCATGCCGCGCATGCTGGTATGCCGGAGGAGGTGGAGGTGGACCCGGCGCATAGTACGCTGGATGCCCGCACCCGGCCAGCGCAATCAAACCCATCATCAGCGACACTACAAAGACCCGTTTCATCTTCACCCTCAAGAGCAGAATTTTTACTACCGCTGCATGGACCCTCCCTCGCTCCATCAGTTGCTCTTCCCCGCACACTTTTCCTGCGCATTACACTAACCTCATGACTCGTCTCGGCATCCTGCTCTCTGGCCGCGGCTCCAACTTCCTCGCCATCGCGGACAACATCGCCGCCGGCTCGCTCACTAACTGCGAAATCGCCGTCGTGATCTCCAATAAGGCCGACGCGCCCGGCCTCGACGCCGCCCGCAACCGCGGCCTCACCGCCGTCGCCATCGAAGCCAACGGTCGCAAGCGCGCCGAGCACGATGCCGAAATCATCGCCACCCTCCGCGCCCATCAGGTCGACTACGTCATCCTCGCCGGATACATGCGCCTGCTCTCGCCCGGCTTCATCCAGGCCTTCCCGCAGCGCATCCTCAACATCCATCCCTCGCTGCTCCCGGCCTTCCCCGGCCTCGACGCCCAGCAGCAGGCCTTCGACTACGGCGTCCACGTCGCCGGCTGCACCGTCCACTTCGTCGATGAGCAACTCGACCACGGTGTCATCATCACCCAGCGCACTGTCCCTGTCCTCGACACCGATGACGAGCCCACTCTCGCCCGCCGCATCCTCACCGAGGAACACATCGCCTACTCCGAAGCCATCGCCAAGGTCATCTCAGGGAAATACGAAATCTCCGGCCGCCGCTACATCCGCAAAAAGTAATTGACTTAGTTACACACCCAGCCGGGTGCCCATTCATCGCGGTCGTATCGCGATGAGTGGGGTCTGCGCTTCATTCACACGCCCAGCTTCAGCGCCGCGTCCGCCGTCAACCGCTCGTCTGCAAACTTCCCCGTCACCAGCTTCGGCCAAGCCGCCGCCGCAATCATCGCGGCGTTATCCGTAGACAGCTTCAAACTCGGAAACGCAATCGGCAATCCCTGCGCCCGCGCCTCGGCCGTGAAGTGCTCCCGCAACTCGCGGTTCGCCGCCACCCCGCCCGACACCAGCACGCTCGCCGCACCAAACCGCTCCGCCGTCTGGAACGTCTTCCGCCGCAAGTCCTCCACCACCGCCCGCTGAAAGCTCGCAATCAGATCCAGTGTCTCCTGGTCGCACAGCGCGCGCACCAACTCCAAATCCCGCTTGGGACTCGCCCCCGGCATCGCCGCCAGCGCCGCCCGCCGCTGCGCAATCCGCTCTTCCATCCCATGCACCTGCGTGTAGCGCAGCACTGCCGTCTTGATCCCGCTGAAGGAAAAATACGTCGCCTCCTTCGGATCCAGCGCGCCCGCTTCGCCCCTGCGATGCGCCTTGGCTTTGATCTGTGCAAACGAAAACGGCACCGCCCCTGCGTCGCCAAACGGAGCCAGCGCATCCAGCCACGGCCCGCCCGGATACCCCAGTCCCAGCAGCTTCGCCACCTTGTCGAACGCCTCGCCCGCCGCGTCGTCCACCGTGCGCCCCACATTGCGGTAGTGCCACGCACCATTTTGTTCCTGTGCCAGATACAAATGCGTATGCCCGCCAGAAACCACCAGCGCAAGAATAGTCTGCCCCGCCTCAAAAGGCTCCCCGGGTGCCCCATTGCCGGGCCCCCCACGAACAGGTCCTTGTTCGTGGGGTGGATACAAGCCTGAAGTTGGCTTGTGTAGGATTTGCGCGTCCGCCCGTGCGGCCAGCACTTCCAGCAGCACCGCGTGAATATGCCCCTCCAGATGATTCACCGCAATCAGCGGCTTCCCCAGCCCGAACGCCAGCGCCTTGGCATAACTCACGCCCACCAGCAGCGCCCCCGGCAGTCCCGGCCCCTCTGTTACCGCCACCGCGTCCAGATCTGCAAACGCCACGCCTGCCTCGGCCATCGCCGCTTCCACCACCGGAACTACCGCCCGCAAATGCTCCCGCGAAGCCAGCTCCGGAACCACCCCGCCAAACCGCGCATGCAGCGCAATCTGCGACGCCACCACATTCGACAGCGTCTCCCGGCCGCCCCTCACCACCGCCGCCGCCGTCTCGTCGCACGAGCTCTCGATGCCCAGAATCAATCCCTGCGGCACCCTGCCCCGGCCTTGTTTCACTTCCGTCACAATCTTCCTCATCTCTCATTCTATTGACCCTGCCCGCTTCCGGTGCATCATGAAGGGTAGAGCCAGCCCGCATGCCATCGCCCGACGCCATCCCGCCATCCCCAGCCTTCCAGGCCGCTGGCCACATCGTCCGCCGCCTGCGCGACCTCGGCTACCAGGCCTACTTCGCCGGCGGATGCGTCCGCGACCTCCTCCTCGGCCTCACCCCCAAGGACTACGACGTCACCACCAACGCCCGCCCCGGCCTCGTTCTCGATCTCTTCCCGCAAACCTTCGCCGTCGGCGCCCACTTCGGCGTCGTCCTCGTCCGCCAGACCATCGACGGCCAGCCCATCCTCACCGAGGTCGCCACCTTCCGCAGCGACGGCGCTTACCTCGACGGCCGCCACCCCTCTGAAGTCACCTTCGCAGACCACCCCCAGGACGACGTCCGCCGCCGCGACTTCACCATCAACGGCATGCTGCTCGACCCCCTGAAACTCCCCGCCACATGGCCCATCCCGCCCGAAGCCCTCCAAGCCGCCCTCCTCGACTACGTCCACGGCCGCGAAGACCTCCAGGCCGGCATCATCCGCGCCATCGGCGACCCCATCCTCCGCTTCACTGAGGACAAGCTCCGCATGCTCCGCGCCGTCCGCTTCGCCGCCCGCTTCGGCTACACCCTCGACCCCGCCACCGCCGCCGCCATCCGCAGCCTTGCGCCCGCCATCGCCCAGGTCAGCCGCGAGCGCGTCCGCGACGAGCTCACCCGCATGCTCACCGAGGGCCACGCCCGCCGTGCCTTCGAACTCCTCGACGAAGCCCGCCTCCTTCCCGAAGTCCTCCCCGAAATCGACCGCCTCCACGGCGTCGAGCAGCCCCCGCAATACCACCCCGAGGGCGACGTCTGGATCCACACCCTGCTCTTACTCGAAAAGCTCCCCGCCAACTGCTCGCCCACCCTAGCCTGGGGAGCTCTCCTCCACGACGTCGGCAAGCCCGCCACCTTCCAGCGCGCGCCCGACCGCATCCGCTTCAACGGCCACGTCGAAGTCGGCGTCAAAATCGCCGCCGAAATCTGCCGCCGCCTCCGCTTCTCCAACGACGAAACCGATCAGATCCTCGCCCTCGTCGACAACCACATGCGCTTCGGCCATGTAAAAGACATGCGCGAGTCCACCCTCAAGCGCTTCTTCCGCCTGCCCCAATTCGACGAGCACCTCGCCCTGCACCGCATCGACTGCCTCTCCAGCCACGGCGACCTCAGCCTCTACGACTTCGCCCGCAAGCGCTTCGCCGAGCTCCCGCCCGAGTCCGTCCAGCCCAAACTGTTACTCACCGGCCGCGAACTCATCGCTGCTGGCTACCAGCCCGGCCCTCGCTTCAAAAAACTCCTCGCCCTCGCTGAAGACGCCCAGCTCGAAGGCCGCATCCACAGCACGGAAGAAGCTCTCGCCCTCGTCCGCTCCACCGAATCACCCGAACCCACACTCTGACCATCCTCCCCTAACCACAACCATTCCTATACCCTCCAAAAGCAAACCACTCACGACAAGCCGACTCCTCGGGAATACTCCGGAAACCATTGTGGCGGTCATACAATGTGATCGTGAAAAGCATCGAGAACGCATCCAGTTTCGAGTGGATTAGAACAGGGCGGCAGCCGTTTCCGCCTGTCTATTCCCCAAATAGCGGTGTGCCCCTGGCCTGCGTCATTCCTTTGCAATTCGAGCGTTATGCAAAAATCCTGCACCGGCTGGATGCAGTTGAAGACAGAGTCGATCATTCGCTATCCAAAAAGGAGCGTGCAATCTTGCATATTCCAGATTGCGTTTCGATCAAGAACTTGGTTGCCTCCAGGCCAATAGGATCAAGAATCTTCTGGAAGGAAGCCGCACAAGCACTTGGGGTGCCCTATTCACAGGAAATAACGCACGCCTGGTTTTCGAGAGCACTAGAGCTAAATCCGCTATGCTGGCCACGATTCATTGCTGGGCCGGCAGACGGTGCTTTGGACTTCGATGAATGCCGTGAACTCGCATCGATTCTTGTGAAGAGTACATCGGAGCACACATGTAGCTTTAGACTTCCTGAAATTCCATACCTAGGAACGGACCAACGGCTGCTATTTGAAGGACCGCTGGAAGATGTCCCCGAGTTCTTCGCAAATTACCAATTCGGCCCGGAGTACTGGTGGCCACAGGACCATCAATGGTGCGTCTGCTCGGACTATGACCTTACATTCACGATTGTGGGCGGACCTTCGCAACTGATTACTACACTTCTGAAAAGTCAGGTGCTTGAATGCATTGAGATCAGCCCTATGATTCGGGTGGATGACGCAGCCCCGCCGCCGCGTGGCTCCTACGAAGCAAGTGTGTGAGTTGCACTCGCACTGAGATACGGAGTGGTGTTCCGGCAAATCGTCGCACGGATGCTAATTCCAGAATACTGGCCAACTGGGTGTGCCATCCTTCACACCTTTTCTGTGCGAAGAGTAGGAATGGAAAGCCCAAGCCCGAATGGGTCATTTCGACCGAAGCGCGCAGCGCGAAGTGGAGAAATCTGCGGTTCCTTCACCACCCCAAAAAACTCCCCTCAAAAACAGACCAGGGAGCGCCAACGCGCTCCCTCATACGGTCCTTGTGCGGATTACGGCTCAGCGCATCGGAATCCCGCAGGCCGTCTCCAGCCCGCAAAAACTCACTGCGCTTCACCCTTTAGTGGCTGTCGCCGTCATGGTCCACATCGCCGGCAGACATCTGCTGCCCCTGCGGGCTGATGCTCGCCTTGTCGGGTTGAAGGGTCGCCTGCTGCGTCTGTGTCACAGCAGCCATCTGCTGGCTCGCGGAAATCTGCGATACGGCATTCGCGCCAGAAACTGGAGCAATCATGGATTGCACCTCCTGCCCCTTACATCGGTTTCAACCGCAAACCCTTGAGCCAAAACACTCAACATGTCGCAATCGTCATTTATGACATTCGCATGCCCGAGCACAAAAGAAAGCTTGGCAAATCAATAAAATTGTCATCCCGACCGCAGCGTCAGGGGCGCGAAGCGGAGGAACCTGCGGTATTTATCCCTTCCGAACGCCCCCCGATAGGTCATTCTGAGCGGAGCTTGGCCGCTCGCGGACAAGCGAAGTCGAAGAATCTGCAGTTACAAAAGCTGGTAAGCCAGACGCCCCCATCAATCGGTCCTTTCGAGCGAAGTCGCAACACCGGGGTCCCCACGAACAGGTCCTGACTCGCGGGGTAGCAAGGCGCCAAGTCGAGAAATCTGCGGTCCCCTGCCCTCAATGTAGCCAGATGCAATCCATTCCCTACAAGCCGACTTTTCGGGAGGAATGCCCCAATAGTTGTAACCGATGCCTTTATTTGGGGCGAGGATCAGCCGCGGACCCAGCGGTTCTGAGTGTGTGTGTCGGAGAACGTCATAAGCGCATTTCCCGCATCGTGACTTCAATCCCGGGTCTCAAAAGCGGGACCCGCGGTCCCAGGCGCTTGTGGATGCACTCCACAAGTACTTTGATGGGAATCCGAGGTCTGGCGGAACATCGTAACGAATCCGCTGGGCTTGTTGTGCAGAGCAGCGGCGGAATCGTTGCGACCGCAGCGGAACTGCTCCCTTCGGGAGTCCTATTTTTCGAAAATCCAAACCGGCGGAGACGAAGCGGCGCCCGAGGGCACGTTCACGGCCCATCCCACCAGCGCATAGCCAGCGGTGGAGTCTGAGTACTTAGGGGATATGAGGATGGGGCGAGGAAGAGTATCGCCCTGCACCTTGGTCCCCACAAGAATGTACCCGTCGGGACCGTTGCCGCCGAAGGCCGTGAGGATGTAGCCCGAGGACGCGAGAGATTTCGCGGCGGGACCAACGTCATCGTACGGAACCGTTTGGACTTCGGTGTCGTAGGCGGTGTGAGCTTCCGAGGTCCATCCGTATGACAGGAACACAACATCGCCCGCGGCATCGTTGAAGGAAATGGCAGTCACCACGCGGCCATTGGCACCGTCATCGGCAATTGCCGCCGGCAAGTCCTGCAGCGAAGCGGTTTGGTACTTCATGTCGAAGCCCCCGGCCGGGCCCTTCACCATCGAATCGCCAAAGACGTCCTCATCGGTCTCAATGTCCAGGGAGGTTACGACGATATTTCCTGCCGCGTTTCCACCCAGCCACTGAAAAGGGGGGCTGTCGGGGCTGAGGTCAGTTGCCAGCTTCTCATATGTATCAGGAACGTACTCGGTCGATACCGGCTCGCTCGTTGGAGAGGGCCAGAGGTCATAATCCCACCAGCAATCTTGAGCGACACCGGTCACACACTGGCCAGGCCCCATGCGCAACGGGCTTCCAATGGCCGCTGGATAGGAAATCCCTAACGGATAGATGAGCTGGATGGGGACCACATACCCTTGGACTGCGCCCGCCGGCGAGTCCACCTGCTGGAACCTCAGATCACCCGCCAAAGGCGATCGCGGGCCTACAGTCAAAGTAGCGGGCACACTGGTGATCGAGGATTTTCCATACGACACGATGACGGCGTAGGTTGTGCCCGTATCGGAAGCCGTCACAGGCGGGGTGGTATAGGAAGATTGATTTGCCCCGGAAATCGCGACGCTGTTTCTCTCCCATTGATAGCTGAGCGGGCCCGGTCCCCTGGCGAAGACTTCAAACGTGGCTGTCTGGCCCAACGGCGTCGTGACGTTATTTGGCGGGCCATAAATTGTCAGCTTCGAATTGGAGCCTGTTAGATTCTGCGAACTACCACACCCGAAACCCGAAAGCAGCATGCCGGCCAGAAGAATCGAACATGTATACCTGCCGAAGCGGGCGCGAACCTGATAGCTCATGGCACTACCGAATCGAATACATCTTTCAGAATCGAACCACGAGGCGTGCCTCGAAGATCGGCAAAACCCAAACCGGATAGTATGGCCCCGCCAGCCGGCAAAATCCAGCAGTTCCTTGGGGCATTTACCTGGGAGTGACGGGGTGGATGCGTTGAGTCAGCCTATCTTTACTCGATCTCAGGCATCGGGCTCCCGAGGTATGTGTCGTCCAAAAGCTCGCGCTTCGAAGCGCGGAGTCCTTCCGAGAGTCTCTGGGCTCCATTTAGTGCATTGGTTGTCCGTTCGTTCCTACCAAAAGGGCCAAGGCACTCATCTACAACGATTTGTGCGCGCCCGAATAGGATACGTATCGGGAAACGGGGCAGCCTTCAGCAATATACCCCCCAACCCATCCCGCCTTCGCGCTCTTGGCGCCTTCGCGGTAGATTTCCACCCCCAAATCGCCGGGAATTACCCCGAAAATTGCTATCCTGAAAGTAAGGACATACAAAAAGGCGGCTCCCCGATCGGAGCCGCCTTTTTTCTGTCCCCGTGCACGCAAAACAGGAGATTCCCACTGGAAACCTCCTCAAAAACACTAGTCCACCCTTTA
>JAJZMO010000227.1:0-10506 GCA_021798235.1 Acidobacteriota bacterium
ACAGTGCAATGACCCCACGCCACTCCGCCAGTCCCAGGGGAAACAGCGTCATGGCCACGCGCAAACATCCATATGCACCCAGCTTCATCACCACCCCGGCCAAGAGCATGGAGGCAGCCGTTGGTGCAGCCACGTGCCCAGTGGGTGCCCATGTATGCAGCGGCCATAATCCCGCCAACACCGCGAAGCCAACAAAAACCAGCGGGAAGGCCCACAGCTGCATGTGCGCGGAATATGGGTAGCGCGCCAGATCCTCCAGCGCCATGCTGTGCGCGCCAGAGGCAACATAAGCGGCCAGCAATCCCAGCAACACCATCGCACTGCCCGCGAAGGAATAGAGCACCAGCTTCATCGCGCCATATTCACGCCGCGTGGAACCCCAGATGGCAATCAAAAAATACTTGGGGACAATGGCAATCTCATAAAAAACGAAAAGTAAAAATAAATCGCGACTCAAAAACACACCGCAGACAGCGCCGATTAGCAGCAAGTAGAGCGCGAAAAACTCCGACGTGCGCTGCTCCACATTCCAAGAGAAGAAGACTCCGGCGACGGCAGCCAAGCCCGTCAGCAGTAACAGCGTCAGACTAATGCCGTCTGCCGCCAGAGAATACTGAATGCCCAGTGCGGGAATCCATGATCGCTGCGCCACGGTTTGCATGGCTCCCGATGGATGTTGCGCCAGCGCCGCCAGCACCACCCCCAGCACGCATACCGCCGCCAGCAACGCCACCGCGCGCGCCCATTGCGAGCATCTACGCGGCAGCATAAGCGCCACGGCTGCCCCGATCCACGCACTGTAAATCGTCCACGCCAACATAAAAATTCCGTCCAGCCCTTCGTGTTACGCCACTGCTAAAAAATTTCTGTACGGCTAAAAATGCAACGGCTGCACCATATGCACCGCCGTTGCGTTGAAGATGCTCATCACCCATTGTGGATACACACCGAGGAGAACCAGCAGCGCGATGGCAGGCGCAAGTATCAGCCACTCCTGCAATGCCAGATCGGGCATCGCCACCCAGCGCGGGTTCAACGGCCCGGCAAAGACGCGCTGCACCATTCCCAGGAAAAATATTGCCGTCGCCAACAGGCCCAGCAAGGCAATCGTGGCCTGCCATGGAGCCAAGGGAACGGATCCTTGGAAGATCAGAAACTCACTCACAAATCCATTCAGTCCCGGCAGCCCCATGGAAGCAAAAATCGCAATGCCCATCAGCCCAGCGAAGATGGGCATCGGCTTGCGCAAGCCCCCAAAATCTTCCAGAGCGCGCAGACCGCCGCTGCGCTCTTCCAAGAGCGCGACAAACCAAAACAGCGCTGCTGCCGTCAGTCCATGGTTGAACATTTGCAGCAACACGCCCTGCAGCGCCGCCTGCCGCTCCACGACCGGGGCACTCTGCGTGGCCAGTGTAGGCAATACCGCAAAAATTCCCAACAGACAATAGCCCAAGTGATTGATCGACGAATACGCAAAGATGCGCTTCAGATCACGCTGCACCAACGCTGTGCAGGCTGGAAAAACAATTGTAGCCACGGCCAGCCATAGTAACCACGTGCGCGCTGCCTGCATCTCCGCGCCAAAGATCGGCAGCAGAATCCGCAGCAATCCATACAGTCCCAGCTTGGACATGGCTCCGGTCAGCACAACGGTCGTGCCCGTGGGTGCTTCCGTGTACGCATCCGGCAGCCAGGTGTGCAGCGGCAGCATGGGCACCTTGACGGCAAAGCCTGCGAGCGCGCCCACAAAGAGCGCAAGCGCAATGTGCTGTGGGGTGCAGCCATGCCAGCCCAGAGTTTGGATCACCGCAGGCATCAGTTCCCCGCGCTGGGCTAGCGCGGCCAAACTGAGAAAATCAAATTTACCTGTTCCGGCAAAGATGGCTAAAAATGCCAGCAGTAACGCGATGCTGCCTGCCATGGAATAAACCAGAAACTGCATCGCTGCCGCTGCGCGCGCGCGTCCACCCCACAAACGAATCAGGAAGAAGGCGGGCAGCAAACTCGCCTCCCAATATAAAAACCAATGAAAGAAGTTGAGCGCGGTAAATGCGCCGATCAAGCAGGATTCCAGCAGCAAGAGCAACGCAAAATACAACCGCGCACGCTCGGCAATTTTTTTGGAGGCAAGAATGCCCATGGGAACAATCATGGCCGTCAGCAGCAACATCAGGATGCCCAGGCCATCGACGCCAACAAAGTACTCCACGCCCAGCGCAGGGATCCATGCGCGCCGCTCCACAAACTGCAGGGCACTACTGGCGCGGTCGAAGTGTTGCAGCAGCAACAGAACGAGCATCAGTTCGCCCAGCGCAATCCATAGGGCCACCATGCGCGCCAACGTCGGCTTGCGCGCTGGCATACAAGCCAGAGCCAAGGCTCCCACAGCAGGCAGCAGCGTCAGCAACGTGAGCCAAGGAAATAGATTGGTCGCAGGGCTGATCATCCGCGCATCCTCCACAACAGCACCACCGCCAAGACAATCAGCGCCAGCGTGAGCACGCGCAGATAGCGCTGCACGCGGCCATTCTGCAGCAGTGCCAAGAACTGTCCACCGCGCGTTACGCCTTGGCAGCCAGCATCAAAACCGGCGTTGACCACACGCGCATCGGTCCATACCTCGGCGCGCGCCAGCAACTGCGTGCCCGCGGCTACGGCGCGCACCGCGCCGCTCCAAACGCAGCGATCCAGCCAATCACTCAATGCACATGCGGCTGCGAACGGACGCACCACCGTCGCGGCATAGAACGCATCCACATGGAAGCCATTGCCCAGTGCGGTGAAGATGTGCGGCCATTGCTGTTCCAAAACATCGGGCGCGGCGGCGTGCTGCGCAGGCCTGCGCCCATACAGCCACCACCCCAGGCCCAAGCCCGCAAAAACGAGCGTGGAAGAGAGCAGCATGGTTCCCAGCAAACCTGCACTCGCCAATGCGGCCCAGTGCAACTCCGCAGGCTGACCCTGCAGAAACGATTGCAGCCACTCCCACGCGGGCGTTCCCAGCCAGCCCAAGGCAATGGCAAAGATTGCCAACACAATCAGCGGCAATGTCATTACGGCAGGGCTTTCGTGCGGCCCTGCAGCGGGAGGGGCACCATGACCCACAGCACTCTTATCCAGAGCACCGCGATAGGCACCCGCAAACACATAACAAACCTGGCGCGTCATATAGAAGGCCGTCAACAGTGCGCCCGCTGAGCCAAGCCAGAACGGAATCTGCGACAGACTCCACAGATGCGCGGCGTGCAAAATCGCGTCCTTGCTCCAAAATCCTGAGAAGACCAGCGGGAATCCGCAGAGCGCCAACATGCCCGCAGCATATGTGGCGAAGGTAACCGGCATCGCCTTGCTCAGCCCACCCATGCGCCGAATATCCTGCTCGCCATCGCAGCCGTGGATGACCGAACCTGCTCCGAGGAACAACAGCGCCTTAAAAAATGCGTGGGTCAGCAAATGAAAGATGCCCACGACCACGCCACCCACACCGAGGCCGAGCATCATGTATCCCAGTTGCGAAATCGTCGAGTAGGCCAGGATGCGTTTGATGTCATTCTGCGCAACGGCAATCGCCGCGGCGATGATCGCCGTGGCCGCGCCCACCCATGTGATGACTTGCAGTGCCAGCGTGGGCGGCATCGCCGAGCTGTGCAGCAGATTCACCGGATGCACGCTCATCAGTGGATAGACACGCGCCACTAAAAAAACGCCTGCGGCCACCATCGTGGCTGCGTGGATCAATGCACTCACCGGCGTCGGGCCTTCCATGGCATCCGGCAGCCAGACATGCAGCGGGAATTGTCCCGACTTGCCCGCAGCTCCGCAGAAGATGAGCACCGCGATGCTTGCCGCCGCCGCAACACTCAACCGCGCCAAAGCCGCGTGTTCCATGCAGCCAGCGCCGTGGTCATAAAAGAGCAGCGTGCCCGTTCGGGTTTGCAACCACACCATGCCCAGAAACAATCCCAAATCGCCGATGCGCGTAACGATGAAGGCCTTCTTCGCTGCCGCCGCTGCACTTGGCTTCGCGTACCAAAATCCAATCAAGAAATAGGAGGTAACGCCCACCAACTCCCAACAGAGGAAGAGCAGCAGCAAACTATTGGCGATCACCACGCCCAACATGGCGCCAGCAAAAAGCGCGAGGAAGCAGAAGAAGCGCGTGGCGTTTTCGTCGTGCTCCATATAGCCGGTGCTGTAGAGGAAGACCAGCAACGAAACCAGAGAAACCATCACCAGCATCAACGCACTGAGCGGATCAAGCATCCAACCCAAGCGCAGCCATGTATCGCCAATTTGCAACCAGTTGAAGTTGACGATTTCAAGCGTAGGCATTGCTCGCCGCACATTTGCCCAGACGTGCAAAAACGCCACCAGCGACAGAAGCAGCGATGCGCCCATCGCGCCGATGGCCAGCGTTTGCGCCAGCGCGCGTTGGCGTTGGCGCAGCAGCGCGATCAGGCCCGCCGCCAGCACCGGCAACGCGGGGATCCACCAGAGAATGGGAACTATCGACATCATGCAGCTTTCACAAATCCAAAAAAATCAGTGTCCACTTCGAAAATCGTTTACTACCGCAGACGCAAACGACATGCGGCAATCTTTTCGCACATCGCTTATCCCCGCATTGCGTCCATTTGATCCACGTCCGTCGTCCGCACGCGCCGGGCCACGGCAACCAACAAGCCCAAACCCACGGCAGCCTCCGCAGCAGCCACGCCGATGGAGAAAAGCGCAAACAAAACGCCGGTCATCGCCGCAGGATTCGGCCCATAGCGCCAAAATGCAATCAGGTTCAGGTTGGCCGCATTCAACATCAACTCCATGCCGACCAACATTAAAATCGCACTGCGCCGCGTCAACACGCCCGCCAAGCCAATGGAGAACAGCAGTGCTGCCAACAATAAATACCCAGTTAAAGGATTCATGCGCCCGCCTCCCCATCGCGCATCGCCAGCAAAACCGCACCGATCAGCGCAACCGTCAACAACAAGCCCGCGACCTCCAGCGGCAACACAAACCGGTGCAGCATGGCATCCCCAATGGCATGCACGCCTGCATTGGATGGCGGCGCAGCGATGGGCAGATGGGCCACGCCCCGCACCACTGCCCAAGCCAGCACGGCAAAGACGCCGCAGGCTAGCAGCGCGCCCACGGCCCAATCCATCGCTGCTGCTGGGCGCGTGCGATGCTCCACGCCCTGCGTCAGCAAAATCACAAACGCGGCCAAAATCGCCACGGCGCCTGCATACACAAAAATCTGCGCCAGACCGACGAACTGCGCCCCCAGTTGCAGATAAATGGCAGCCAAGCCGACAAAGCCCACCACCAACGCCAACACGCAGTGGACTAAATTGCGCAGCGCCATCGCAGCCAGCGCTCCCGCCAGCGTAAGTGCCGCAACCAACAAAAAGGAAAAGTTCATGCGGCAATCCGAAGCATCGGCTCCGGCCTCCTCATTTTGGGGAGTGTTGCTGCGCGCATTGTTTTGCCTGCAAACATCTTGGACAATTTCACTCCGCACTCACTCCGCAAAACGATAGTTGCGCTGCGGCAATCCACCGCGCTGTTCCAGCCTGCGCCCCAGCAGCCAATAGGCTCCCAGCAATACCAGTGCGCATCCCAGCCAGCGCAACACGCCCGCTGGCAAAAACTTCCATGCGCCCGCCACGAATACATTGCACAACGTCATCGGCAGCAAAAACTCCCACGCAAAACGCATCAGTTGATCCATGCGCAAGCGCGGCAGCGTGCCGCGAATCCAAATGAAGCCCGCGATCAACGCCAGCAGTTTGGCAAAAAACCAAATCCACGTAGGCACCCACGCTAAAAACGAAAACGGCGCAGACCATCCGCCCAGAAACAGCGTGATGCCCAAGGCGCTGATGGCGAACATGCCGAGATATTCCGCCAAAAAAAACAGTGCGAATTTGAAGCCGGAGTATTCGATGTAATAGCCCGCGATAATCTCCGACTCGCCTTCCGGCAAATCGAAGGGGCAGCGGTTGGATTCCGCCGTGGCCGCAATGAGGAACAGGGCAAAACCGAACAGCCCCCACGGCGTCAATACAAACCAGTGGGGCCAAATGCCCGTGTAGCCTGCTTGACGGCGCACAATCTCCACCATGGACAACGACCCGGCAGCCATCACGGCCACCATGGCGGAGAGCACCAGCGGAATCTCGTAGCTAATCATCTGCGCCAGCGCGCGCATCGCGCCGAGCAGCGAGTATTGGCTGCGGCTGGACCAGCCTGCCATGAAGACGGCAATCTCCATCAGCGAGCCTGCGGCGAAAAAGAAGAGCACGCCTGCACGCAGCGGAGCCACCACCCACGTCCGGCTCACCGGCACCACGGCGTATACCAAAAACGCTGAGAGCACCATCAACACCGGCGCGCAAAAATGCACCAGGCGATCTGCCGCTTCGGGCACAACATCCTCTTTGGTCAGCGCTTTGATGCCGTCGGCCATCGGTTGCAACAATCCCCACGGCCCTGCACGATTGGGACCGTAGCGATTCTGGATGCGCCCCAGACCTTTGCGCTCCAGCAGTGTCGTCACGGCAAAGAGCGCGGGAAAAACCACCATCACGGGAACCACCATCAGCAGCGTGTGCCCGATTGTGCTCGCAGCCAGAGCGTGTATCGAAGTGAGGAGATGCAAGATGAAAAGGCTCACGCCTGTCCCTCCGCCGTTGCCGGAGTCGAAGCCGCCGGAGTTGCAGTGCTGGCTGCCTGCGCCTTCGCGGCCAGCTTTGCGCGCTCCGCAGCCAGTGCCGCATCGACAGCGGCAGCCTCGGTGGGATGAATGTGGTGATAGTGCTCGTTGGATTTCGACAATCGCTGCTTGTCCCACAACAGACCGCCGAAGCGGTCGTGCGTGCTCAACTCAAAGTCCACATCCATTTTGATCGCGTCGAACGGACAGACCTCGACACAGATTTGACAACTCATGCAGACGGAAACGTCGATATTAAAAACCGCTGGATAAAATTGCGGCTTGCCAGTGGCGTCTGGCTTCTTGTCTTTACTTTTTTCGATCAGGATGCACTTCGGTGGACATTCCTTTTCGCAAATCTGGCAGGCCACGCAGCGCATTCCCTGCTGCCAATCTGCGCCATCGAAAACGAGAAAAGGAAAGTTGCGCGCAGCTTCAATCTGCGGCAGGCGCTCCTCAGGAAACTGCACTGTGGTCAGCCGTTCGCGACGAAAAAAGCTGCCGAAAAAGTTGCGGGCTGTCTCGGCCAGGCCCAACGCAATGCCTTTACCCAGCATGGCGCGCACCTCCTGCCGTCTTGTGCCTGGCGCTCACCGGTCCACCTCGCCCATCACAATGTCGATGCTGCCCAGCGTCACCACCACATCGGCCACGTTGCGCCCCAGACACATCTCCTCCAGCACCGTCAGGTTGATGAGGCTGGGCGGGCGCACACGGTAGCGATATGGATTGGCCGAGCCATCGCTGATCAGATAAAAGCCCAGTTCGCCCTTGGGCGATTCGATGCGCGCGTAGGCCTCGCCTGGCTTGGGGCGAAAGCCGCGCAGCTTCGTCTTGGCGTCCTGCACCGGCCCCGGCGGAATCTCTCGCAGCGCTTGCCGCAAAATTGCAATCGACTCGCGCATCTCCAGCAGCCGGATCATATAACGGTCAAAAACATCGCCGTGCTCGCCCAGAGGAACGCGAAAAGCAAAGCGGTCATAGATGCCGTAGCCATCCACCTTGCGGATGTCATAGTTGACGCCGCTGGCACGCAGCGTTGGCCCAGTGATGCCAGCCTGCACGGCCATCTCTTCCGGCAGAACGCCCACGCCCTGCGTGCGGGCGACAAGAATTTCATTACTGGTGAGTAGCTGCTCGAACTCATCCAAAAATTTCGGGAATGCCTCCACCGCTTGCAGCGCCTGGCGCAGCCACTCCGGCGTAGCGTCCACGCGGCAGCCGCCAAAGCGCAGATAGTTGCACATCATGCGCGCGCCCGTCAGCGACTCAAACAGGTCGAGTATCGTTTCCCGCTCGCGGAAGGCATACATCAACGGCGTGCCGCTGGCACCCATATCTTGCAGCAAAAATCCGATAAGGCAGGCATGGTTTTGCAGCCGCGTCAGCTCGGCCACGATCACGCGCAGATACTCGGCGCGCTCGGGCACTGGGATGCCCGCCAGCCGCTCTACTGCCAGCGCATAGCCCCAGTTGTTGGTCAGCGAGCAGAGATAGTCCAGCCGATCGGTATACGGCATGGAGCCGAGATATGTTTCTTGCTCTGCGATTTTTTCGTGATTGCGATGCAGGTAGCCGAAGACCGGCTTCAGCTTCACAATACGCTCGCCGTCCAGCACCACATCCATGCGAAAGACGCCATGCGTCGAGGGATGCTGCGGCCCCATGGAAACTTCCAGCAAATGGCTGGCACCATCGTCAAAGCCCTTCTGGGCCTGCTGTTGCTCCAACTCCGCCGTGGTCTGGGTCGCCATCACTGCCCCACCCCGCGTTGGTGTTGCTGGGCCTTTTGCAGCACGGCGTCATGTGCCGTCGGCTCGTACTCGTAATCATCCGGCTCCACGTAGTCGCGACGCATGGGATGGCCCACAAACCCCTCCCACATCAGCAGCCGCCGCAGATCGGGATGGCCGTCAAAGTGAATGCCGAAGAGGTCAAAAATTTCGCGCTCCTGCAACTCTGCGCTGCGCCAGACGGGCGTGAGCGAGGGCAAATGCGCAGGCACGGAGCGATCTTGCGTGCGCAGGCGCAACACCAGCGGACCGTGCTTCTTTTCCATGGAGTAGAGATGGTAGACCACCTCCAAAAATCCGCCGCCCTCTTTCGCAGGCCAATCCACGCCGGTCACGTTCGAGCAATAATCCAGGCGCAGCGCAGCGTCGTCGCGTAAAAATTCTGCAATCGCTACGGCGTGCTCGGCATCGATCAGCAGCGAGTGCTGCGCGGCTGGGCTGGGGTTGGCGATGATCTCCACCGTGCAGCCGGGAACCGCGGCGGCCAGCGCGGCCTGCACCACTTCCACGCCCATATTTGGGCTGCGCTCAGGACTCATGCGCACCTGCCGTGGAGTGAGTTGGCGGCACCGTTGCTGCTGGTTGCGCGGTCGTAATCTGCACCAGCGGCGGATGCCAGACCGCCGGATTTTGCGGCGGCTCCAAATCGTGCGCGCCAAAGCGCGGCACCAGAAATTCACTCGGAGCACTGGCATCGACACAGCGCGGCTGGTTCTCTCCGGTCAGCGTTTGTGCATCAATCTTTTTTTGCAGCGTCATCAGCGCGTCGATCAGCGCCTCAGGCCGTGGCGGGCAGCCGGGAATATACACATCGACGGGAATGAAGCGATCAATGCCCTTGAGAACGTTGTAGCCCTGCTTGAACGGCCCACCGGAGATGGCGCAGGCTCCCATGGCGATCACATACTTCGGCTCTGGCATCTGGTTGTAGAGCCGCACCACCTGCGGAGCCATTTTCTTGGTCACCGTCCCGGCAACAATCATCAGATCGGCCTGGCGCGGCGAAGGCCGAAAGACCTCTGCACCAAAACGCGCCAGATCATACCGCGCCATCGTGGAGGCAATCATCTCAATGGCGCAACAAGCCAAGCCAAAATTCAATGGCCAAAGGGAATTCTTGCGCCCCCAGTTGTAAAGCTCCTGCAGCGTGGTGGCAAAGATGCCCTGCCGCTGCAACTCGGTTTTCAACTGCGCATCCACTGCTAAGATTCCCCTCAATCCCCTTGGCTCCGCTGGATGCGACAATCGCTATACCCAGGTGAGCGCCTTCTTGCTACAGGCCCAGACCAAACCCTCCACCAGCAGCAGCAAAAACACCAGCATGGCCAGACATTCTTTGACACCCAAGCCCGCATACGACACAGCGAAAGGCAAAACAAAGATCGACTCAACATCAAAAATCAAAAACACAATCGCATACAAAATGTAGCCGGGATGAAAGGGCATTGCGCCGCCCTTGGCCTCCAGCCCGCATTCGTAAATGGCGTTCTTTTCCGGCCCGGGCTTCTGCGGTGAAAACCATTTTGCCCAAGCCCAGGCCAGCGCCAGCGGTGCAACGGCAAAGGCCGCAGCCGCAACCAGCAACACCACCACCGGGATATAAGTTTCCGTTGCCATCGCGCCGAACACTCTACACTACCAGATTCGCGCGGAAGGCAAATCCACACAAACCAGACCGCACCCCGCCTTGAGCATTGTGCCATCGCACACACCATTTCCCCTGTGACCCAGCGCACATCGGTCAGCCAATGCCACACAGCAGAATGAAGGCGGAGCGGAGTTCACATACATGCCAGCACTCAAACAAAAATCTGTGATTCTCGACGGCAATGAGGCCGTCGCTTCTGTCGCCTACCGCTTGTCGGAGGTCATCACCATCTACCCCATCACGCCCGCCTCCACCATGGGCGAGTGGGCCGACCAGTGGAAGGAAGAGGGGCGCAAAAATATCTGGGGCACCGTGCCCAGCGTTGCCGAACTGCAAAGTGAAGGCGGAGC
>JAJZMO010000227.1:10606-13149 GCA_021798235.1 Acidobacteriota bacterium
GTGCTGATCCTGATGGGTTCTGGCGCGGGCGCAGCCGAGGAGGCCATCGAGCGGCTGAACGCGCAGGGCGAAAAACTCGGCCTGCTCAAGGTGCATCTCTATCGTCCGTTTGCGATAGAAGCCTTCCTTGCCGCGCTGCCCAAAACTGTGCGCTCCATCGCCGTTCTGGATCGCACCAAGGAGCCGGGCGCGCTCGGCGACCCACTCTATCTCGACGTGGTCACGTCCATCAGCGAAGCCTTCGCCACCGGCGCGGCACCCTTTGCGCAGATGCCACGCATCCTCGGCGGACGCTATGGTCTGTCGTCGAAGGAGTTCACCCCAGCGATGGTCAAGGCCGTCTTCGACGAGATGAAAAAGTCGCAGCCGAAGAACCACTTCACCATCGGCATTCAAGACGATGTGACGCACACCAGCCTCGACTACGACGCCAGCTTCTCGACCGAGGACCCGAAGACGGTGCGCGCACTTTTCTACGGTCTTGGATCGGATGGCACCGTCGGCGCCAACAAAAACTCCATCAAGATCATCGGCACAGAGACGGACAACTACGCGCAGGGCTACTTCGTGTATGACTCGAAGAAGTCCGGCTCCACCACGGTCTCGCATTTGCGTTTCGGCCCCGACCCCATCCGCTCGACGTACCTCATCACGCAGGCCAACTTTGTCGCCTGCCATCAATTTCAGTTTTTGGAGCGCATGGATGTGCTCTCTGCCGCCGCTCCCGGCGCGGTCTTCCTGCTCAACGCGCCCTTTGGCCCCGGGGAAATCTGGCAGCATCTGCCGCGCACCGTGCAGCAGACGATCCTCGATAAAAAATTGCAGTTCTACATCATCGACGCCTACGCCGTGGCCCGCGAAACCGGCATGGGCAGTCGCATCAACACGGTGATGCAGACCTGCTTCTTCGCCATCAGCGGCGTGCTGCCGCGCGAGGAAGCCATTGCGCAGATCAAAAAAGCCATTCAAAAAACCTATGGCAAACGCGGCGAGGCTGTGGTGCAACAGAATTATGCCGCCGTCGATGCGGCGCTGGCACATCTGCACCGCGTGGAGCTGCCCGCCAAGGTCACCGCATCCTTTGACATTCTTCCCGTGATTCCCGCCGCTGCACCGGCCTTTGTCCGCGACGTGCTGGGCGCAATGGCCGCCGGACGTGGTGATGCGCTGCCCGTCAGCGCGCTGCCCCCGGATGGAACCTTCCCCACCGCCACGGCGCAGTGGGAGAAGCGCAACATCGCGCAAAATATTCCCGTTTGGGACGAGGAGCTGTGCATCCAGTGCGGCAAATGCGTTCTGGTCTGTCCGCACGCCGTCATTCGCGCCAAGGTCTACGATCCAGCACTGCTCAGCGGCGCGCCGTCCACCTTCAAAAGCGCCAAGCCTCGCTGGCGCGGCATGGAGCAGGAGCGCTACACGCTGCAAGTTGCGCCGGAGGATTGCACCGGCTGCACGCTCTGCGTCGAGGTCTGCCCGGCGAAGAGCAAGAGTGACGCCAGCCACAAGGCCATCAATATGGAGCCGCAGGCTCCGCTGCGCGCCGCCGAGGCTGCCAATTGGGATTTCTTTACCAAGCTGCCCGCCCCCGACCGCAACCGCCTGTCGCATGCGCAGGTCAAAGATGTGCAACTGCTCGACCCACTCTTTGAGTTCTCCGGCGCTTGCGCAGGCTGCGGCGAAACGCCCTACGTCAAACTGCTCACACAACTCTTCGGCGATCGGCTCTACATCGCCAATGCCACCGGCTGCTCGTCGATCTACGGCGGCAACCTGCCCACCACGCCCTACACCGTCAACGACTGCGGGCGCGGGCCAACGTGGGCCAACTCGCTCTTTGAAGACAATGCCGAGTTTGGACTGGGCATGCGCCTGGCGCTGGACCAGAAAAAGCAATACGCAGAAGAACTGCTGCAACGCCTGGCACCAGTAATCGGTGAGTCGCTGGTGACGGCCACGCTGACCGCAGCCCAAGCCACGGAGCCGGAGATCGCCGCCCAGCGCGAGCGCGTGCAGCAGATTCGCACGCAGCTTGCCGGCACGCAATCCGCCGAAGCGCAGCACCTGCTCGCCGTGGCCGATGCGTTGGTGCGCAAGAGCGTCTGGCTGGTCGGCGGCGATGGCTGGGCCTATGACATTGGCTTCGGCGGCCTGGACCACGTGCTCGGCTCTGGCCACAACGTCAAGGTGCTGGTGCTCGACACAGAAACGTACTCGAACACCGGCGGGCAAATGTCGAAATCCACGCCGCGCGCTGCCGTGGCCAAGTTCGCCGCTGGCGGCAAAGCCACCAGCAAAAAGGATCTGGCCATGGAGGCCGTCAGCTACGGTTCGGTCTACGTGGCGCGCGTGGCCATGGGCGGCAGCGATGCGCAAACCGTCAAAGCCTTTCAAGAGGCCGAGGCCTACGACGGTCCTGCGCTCATCCTGGCCTACAGCCATTGCATCGCGCACGGCTATGACATGGCCTATGGCATCGAGCAGCAAAAGAACGCAGTGCTCTCCGGATACTGGCCGCTGATGCGCTACAACCCAGCCCTGCGCGC
>JAJZMO010000365.1 GCA_021798235.1 Acidobacteriota bacterium
TCTACTTGACACGTTCGGTGGCGGGCCGGCGGCTCAATAACCAGCCTGGCAGGTGAGGCGCGGCGTCGGCAGGGACGGGCGGATTCCACGCTGCACAGGATTCTTGTTGTCGCGACATTATGCAATCGAGTCGCCAAAGTAAGGACGGTGCGCGGGGGATTGTATTTTGAAGGTGGTATTTCGCAGCCGAGCCTTGAGGCTCAAGGATGCTAAGTGACTGTTAGATTTGTAGGTTGATGATAGGCTGTTGCATTTGAGTTGAATGTTGAGCTAGTCAATGTTGTTATCATCGCGGTAAATAACTGATCTGAAAGAGGATCGAGAGCTAAGTCGGCTATCTTACCAAAGAGCGTATCGGGATCCGGATCGGTCATATGGAAATGCATAGGATTCGGCGGCGGATTGACCGGAAATGGACACAGCCTCGTGCGCGCTGACGGCGGGAATCTGGATTGATTTGAAGTGGAGGAGAAACGGGATGGCCGCCCGGACGGGCGGTTGTTGCGTCTGGGATGGAAAAAAAAGAGGAGACAGCCGGAGCTGTCTCCTTTGGAGAGTGGTTCTGGACTTGCGAGTTAGAAGGTGATGGTCGCCTTGAGCTGCACGATACGAGGCGAGGCATCGCCGCCGAGGAACGAACCGTATGCGCTGGTCGGTGTGCTGACCGTGCTGGTGATCGTACCAAACTGCGGGCTGTCAAAGTTGGCGTTCGGATTCGCGAAGTTCGGGTGGTTGAAAACGTTGTAGGCCTGCGCGCCGATCCTGACCAGACCACCCTCGACATGGGGGATGGGGAATCCCTTCATGATGGCGAAGTCGGTGTCAAAGTAACCGGGTCCGAAGAACTGATTCCTGCGCTGACCACCGAAGCCGGTGGGGTCCTGGAAGTTAGCGTTGACGACCGGATTGCCGTTTGCATCGGTTGCGCCGGCCCAGGGACCGAAGCAGGGCGTGTTGATGGCGGATTTGCCGCAGTTATGGACCAGATTGGCAGAGCTGTAGATATCCGCCAGCATGGTGCCGCCATAGTTCCCGGTTGCGTTGAGGCTGTTGGTTGCGTTGGCGTCGGTCACGCTGAAGGGGAAGCCGCTGTGCCAGAAGATGGTTCCGGACACGAGCCAGTTCGCCGTCAGAAGTTTGGGACCACCAAAGTGCGGAACGTGAATGACATAAAAGGCATTCATATTGTTGCGCAGGTCGTAGTCGGCGTTGCCGTAGTTCTGCAACCGAAGGTTGAAGGGATCAATGGGGCTGGTGGTGTTGCCGCCGAAGGGCAGGAAACCGCCATTCGAGATTTCATCCAGCGCGTGGCTCCAGGTGTAGTTGATCTGCCCTGTAATGATGGGGGACTGGTACTTCACGGAAGAGACCAACCCGCTGTAGTTGGAAATCGCCGCGCTCTGGACAACCGACACTCCCGCGAAGGAAGGCAATGCGGGGTTCTGAGGCAGGCCGTTAAAAGTGCTGGCGCTGGTTGCTTCAGAGATGTTGACGCCGTTGTTGACGACGGGCTCGTTCTCGCCATGGTTGCCGACATAGCCGACCTGGAAGCTGACATTGCGTCCAAGCTGCTGCTGCACCTGCAGGCTCCATTCCTCGTAGGTCGGGTAATGGATGTTTGGATCCGCGGTGAAGATGTTGGGCTGGACGAAGTTGGAGTTGGTTGCCGAGATGGTGTCAAAGCTGCCACCGCTGGCGAAGCCGTTTACGAAGGCCTGATTGGCCTGCGAGAGCGACTGGGTGAAGCTGCCCGGCTGTGACGGGTCAGTGAGACCGCCGGCGGCAAACTCGGGATTGAGCGGCGGGTTGGTGAGGAGGCTGTCGGCGACGGTCGCGGGGAAGACGTCAGAGAACAGACCGAAGCCGCCGCGAAGGACCGTGTGCATGTGATTCTTCGGGCTCCAGGTGAAGCCAACACGCGGCTGGACACTGATGGCCTGGAGGCTGGGGAAGGCCTGGTGCAGGCCGGTCGCAATGATCTTGTTATAGGGCTGATTGAGGGCCGCGTTCACGCTCTGGTAGGAGCCAGCGAAACGGCCGAAGCAGTTGACCTGGCAAACGGGGTTGGAGTTGTGCTCGATGCGGATGCCACCGGTGACCTGGAAATTTTCCGCCGGGCGGTACTGATCCTGCAGATAGAGGCCCAACTGATAGAGGGCGATGGGAGCCGAGGCGCGCGTGGGGAAGTTCTTGATGCCCAAATACATCTGGCCCTGGGAAAAGAGGTCATTTGCACTGAGCGGGCCGAATCCAGGGCCAAGCTCGATGGCGAGCGGAGCCTGGCTCAGAACGCCCAAGTCATAATCGGTGACGTCATCCCGTTTGAAAATGCCGCCGAACTTGACGGAATTCTTGCCGATGGTCCAGCTTACGTCGTCGTCGAACTGGTATTGGGTGACGTTGCGACCCTGCGGGAAGAAGGCGTCGATGCCGCCCAGGTTGCTGAAGGAGGCGGCGAACTCCAGCGTGTAGGGGAAGGTGGAGAGCTCCAGGGAGGGATTGGCGGACTTGAAGATGGCGCTATACCATGCACCCGCCATGAGGAACTGGTTGACGAGGTTGGGGCTGAAGGTATGGGTTTCTTCGAGCTGGCCTTCATAGTCGGGCTGATCGCTCTGCATATTGAAGGCGCTGTTGATGGGATCGACGTCCGTGGGCTGGACGCCGTGATCGCGCTTGAAGTGGACGTACATGTTGTCGTTGGGACCGAGGTTGGCATCGACGCGGGCGGTGAAGAGATTTTCGACCAGGTTGTTCTTGGGCGTCGACTGGAAGTAGTTCATGTAGGACTGGGAGACACCCGTAAATGGCGACGTGTAGGTGGTGCCTGGAAAGGGCCTGGCCAGCGCGGCGCCGGGAGCTCCGTTATAGAGCTTGAAAATCTTGTTGTAGAAGGGGATTTCCGCAGGGTTGCTGGATTGCAGCTGCTTGAGCACGTCCGCCTCGTATCCGGCCGTCGGGACGAAGACGGTGTCGGTTGGGGCGGTGACAAAGCGGAGGCCTTCGAAGTTGACGAAGAAGAAGAGCTTGGTCTTGACGATGGGGCCACCGAGAGCGGCGGCAAACTGGTTGGCGTTGGAGTATGCCTGCGCGGCCCCGGAATTGTCGTTGAACCAGTCGTTGGCGTTGATGTCGCTGTTGGTCCAGAAGTAGTTCACGTTGCCGTGAAACTTGTTGGTTCCGGAGCGGGTAACGATGTTCTCCTGGACGCCGCCGAAGCCACCGTACTGGGCGCCATAGGCGTTGGCAACAACGTTGATTTGCGAGACGTCGTTGCTGCCGAGCAGCATGTTGCTGGGGCCGGAGTTGTTGAGGTTGAGGAAGGGGTCGTTGTCCTGGGCACCGTTGATGGTGAAGTTGTTGGAGGTGGCCGGGAGACCGAAGGCGGAAGAGTTGCCGTATCCACCCTGGGTGTTCATAACGACGCCCTGGGTCAGATTGATGGGATAGGTGATGTCACTTCCGGGATTCGGGACGTTCTGCACGACGTTCTCTGAGAGGGTAGTGGAGAGAGACGAGTTTTGCGTCTGCAGAAGAGGGATGGCATTGGCCTGGACCTGCACGGTCTGAGTTCCCTTTGCGAGGGGAAGCTTGACGTTGACCGTCGCGGTTTCGCCAATCGCCACATTCGTGTTGGCCAGGGTCTTCTGGAAACCGGCTGCAACCACGGTCACCGAATAAGGACCGGGAGGAAGAAATGGAACGCGGAACTGGCCGGCGGCACCGGTCTTGACGACGTGTGTGGTTCCGGTTGTGGTTTCAGTCACGGTGATGCTTGCGCCAGGGATGGCCGCGCCTGTCGGGTCAGTGATGATGCCACTGACGGCGCCGGAAATGACCGTCTGCGCGAAGGCTGTCGGCGATGGCAGGAGCGCGATGGCCACCAAGGCGGCGAAAAGCGCGACTGCAAGATGAATGCCCTTAAATTTCATTGCCCCTCCGGGGATCAAATAAATAATTTGTTGCGATGTGTTTTGCGGGGAACCAAGCGACCGAGTTCTACGTAGAACACCTGGAAGCGGCTCCTCGTGTGCTTCTTGATGTCTGGCCAGTCCCTCGCGCAGGGTCAACGGTGACGTGCGGAATGAAGCTGGAACAGATCAGCATTATCGATTGCGCGAAGATGCAATTCAGTCACCAAAGCGGGAAGGCGTGGGGATGGGTGCGCTTTCAGGTGGCGGTCTGGCGGCCATGCGGCACCGAGTGGAGATGTTAACTGGCTGTTAAATTTGGGGGTTTGCACCGACCGATTAGCGATGAATCAATAAGCAACTCGTTAACTGACTTTGCAAGTCAGTAAATAGATCATCTGACAGAAGATGAGGGCGGAAGCCGGTTGTCTTACAAAAGACGGTATGAACGATTACGTTAACAATATGAAAATCCGTAGAACTGGGGTTTTGCATGATCGGAAATGGACAGCGTGGCAGGGCTGCTGCAGACGCGAGGATGAGTTGACCTGAGACAGGAGCAGAAAGGAAAGGCCGCCCGAGTGGGCGGCCTTTGCTTTTGTTGGGGATAGGGCGCGTCAGAGGATGCGCTCGATCCGGATTAGAAGTAGATCTTGCCGACCAACTGCACCGCACGTCCGGGCTGGGGGTCGCCGCCGGCGAGTACGGGCTGCTTGACTGAGGTGATAGTTCCAAACTGAGCTCCGTCCGAGAGATTGCCGTCCGGGCGAGCGAAGTTCGGGTGATTGAATGCGTTGAAGGCTTGCAGGGTGATCTGGATGTAGCGTGGGGTTCCGGGGCGGCCCAGAGGAAAGTTCTTGTAAATGCTCAGGTCGGTGTAGTTGTAACCGGGACCTGCAAAGAAATTCCTCTTGACGTTGCCGAAGGTGCCAATGGGCTCGGGCGAAAAGGGCGCCGGGTTGAACCAGTAGTGCTGGCCGCCGTAGAGCGTCCGTGGATTTCTAATCTTTATGTTGTAGGTTGATGTTTCCGGCGTATCCGGGCAGCTATAGAAGGAAAAGATGCCATTGCAATAGAGGGAGCGGTTGGTGCCGGTTTCGCCGATGGAAACCGGGAAGCCGCTTTGCAATGTAGTAATGCCAACAATGTTCCAGCCGCCGATGGTTTCGTTGGCAATCCAGCTATTCTTCAGCCTGCCCCACAGCGGTATTTGATAGCCATATGCGGCGACGAAGCGATTGAAAGCATTGTAGTCGGAATTTCCGTAGCTCAAATACTGGAAGCCCGGAACCCAGTTGGTGCCGGTGAGGTCATTGGAATTGCCGAAGCCGGAACTCTCAAAGCCGGAGGCATTGTCGAGCGCGTGGCTCCAGGTGTAGCTGAGCTGGTAGAAGATCCCATGGCTTTCGGCCTTTCTGAGCTCGACCTGCAGAGAGTTGTAGTTGGATGCGCCGTCTGTATAGACCTGACCGACGGAGAGGAAGTTGCCGGATGTTTCGGTGTAGTACTGCGGGTCATTCAATGAGAGGAAAGCTGCATTTCCGAGGCAGGCGCTGGTGCCCATGGCCTTGCAGGCCGTGACGGCCGCTGTGTGTCCCGCTGGAGTGATGCGATCGGCCTCATAGGCGCGAACCAGATGACGCCCCAGGGAGCCGACGTAACCGACGGAGAGCACCTGATCGCCGGGGATCTGGCGCTGAATCTGCAGATTGAAGTTCATGGTGTAGGGCACGGAATAGTTCTTGTTGATGGTGCTGAGGTCATAGGGAACGTACTGGCTGAAGTTGATCTTCGCGCCCGGCTTGGGGAAGGTATAGGGAAACTTGTTAGCTTCCGAGTAGGCGGCTCGTCCAGCGACATCCTGGTATGGGTTGGCGAAGCTCGGACTTCCCCCCACATCCCCGGCACCGGTGCTTGATGTTCCGAAGGGCGGGTCTTCGAGGTTCTGGAGCTGCGCTTCTTCCGAGTCGCGATTGAAGTAGACGCCGAATCCGCCACGGACGGCGAACTGGTGGTCTCCCGCCGGGCCGGTCAGGAATCCATACTGGCGGCTTGGGGACCAATCGAAGCCAAAACGCGGCGCTAAGTGGTCATACTTGGTGGTGGCCCCGCCCATATCGTTGCAGCCGGGGTCGCCGGGATAGAGCAGGCTGGCCTGAGCGGTGGGGAAGATTTTCGACTGTGCCCCAGGGGCAAAGCAGATCATGGCTTCTCCGCCGTACTGCAGGTTTGCGAATGGGGTTTCGATGTCGTAGCCGGTGCCGTAATTGATCGTGAGAGAGTTGGATGCTTTCCAACTGTCCTGAGCAAAGGCGTATATCTCCCATGCCCTGGCATCAATCTCAGCGCCGGACCCCTGAAGGTAGGAAGAGGGAATGCCAACGAGGAAATCGAGGAGCGGATCGCCCGAGGTGAAGCTGCCGCTACCGGAGAATCCGAAGTCACCGTTGTTTTCCGCATAGAAGGGGTTGTGTACGGCAAATCGCTCGACACTGGCGCCAAACTTCAAGGAGTTATTGCCCTGGATTCTGGTAAGGGTATCGGTAAAGAGCTCATTCGTGTCGACTCTGGGCTGGGGTCCAAAGGGGCTGAAGCCGAGAGTAAAGTAACCAGCGACAGAGATGGTTGGGACGGATGCAACGGATGGGTCCTGAGGGTTGATGGAAAAGCCCAGGCTGGAGGGCTGCACGACCTGCTGGGGTTCGACCGCGGCGAAGTTGAAGCGGAAATAGCTGGCGCGGAGGTCATTCAGCGTATTGGCGTTGAAGGTGTGTGTCCAGTCGGCAGTGAAAATCTTGAAGTGCTGAGCGTCCTTTTCCGGGAAGCCCATCAGGTCAGCTCCGTCGAAGGGCAAGGCGGTGGTATCAGGGCTGGACTGGAAGACAGTATCTGCCCAGAGGAGATCCTTCTGGCTGGCCTGATAGTCGAGGCGGATGATGCCCTGGTCCTCGGCGGCAGCGTTTGGAGCGTTGAAGTTGTAGTAGCTGCCGTTGTAGTTCGGGGAGGGTACGTAGTCCGTGAGCAGCTTGCCGGCAATGGGGTTGAAGTCTGAAGTGGGGATATTCACGACGCCACCGGGGAAGCACTGGTCCCAGGGCGTTCCGGCAGCGCAGGTTGTGCCATTTGGCCCCTTCAGGGCGAATGGAAGCGGGTTGGTGCTGAGGCCCACCGAGTTGTTATTGCCGCCGTTGAGGACGTTGTAGTCGCCGCTGAGAGCGGCAATTCCCGAGCCGTTGCGGCCCAGCTGGGCGTTGGTGGGCACCGGCGTCAGCGTGGTGACTGCCGTACTGTTGCGGAAGCCCTGATAGGCGAGGAAGAAGAAGAGTTTTTTCTTGATGACGGGTCCGCCCAGCGTGCCGCCATACTCATTCTGATGAAACCTTGGACGGATGGGGGAGAAGTAGTTCCCATTGTTGAGGAAGGTGTCGCGGTAATATTCAAAGCCATTGCCATGGAACTGGTTGGTGCCGTTCTTGATGGTTGCGTTGACGACGGCGCCGGAGTTCCGGCTGTATTGGGGACTCAAGGTGCTGCTGACAATTTCGACTTCGGAGAGGGCATCGGGATTGATGGCAAGGCCCTCGCTCTGGAGTGGGGCGTCGTTGATGTCAGCGCCGTCAAGCAGGTAGCTGTTCATCTGAGTCTGCGAGCCGTTGGAGGAGTAGTTGCCGAAGCGGTCGGAGGATTCAACGGTGCCGGGCATCAACTTCTGGTAGTACTCGGGGTCACGGCCCAGCGAAGGGAGTGCCGCGATCTGCTTGGCGGTGATGGTATCGCGGAGCTCAGTATTGGATGTTTCGACCTGCAACTCGTTTGCACTGACCTGGACTGTGGTGGCAACGGCGCTGGGTTTCAGGGTGGCGTTGATTTCGCGTTGATCGCTGACGCGCAGGATCAGGCCGACCTGCTTGTAAGTTTGAAAGCCCTTTTTTGAGATGGTGACCGTGTAGTGGCCGACGGCGAGAGCTGGAACGACATAGAATCCGTGGCCATTGGTGGTCTGCGTGGTGGAGATGCCAGTGCCGGTATTCAGAGCGACTATGGTTGCGCCGGGAATGACGGCGCCCGTGGGGTCGGTGACGGTTCCGTGGATCTGAGCGGTGATTTGCGCGTAGGCTGCTGGCGAAGGCAGCAGCGCAACGGCCACCAAGGCGGCGAAGAGCGTGAGTGCGAGACGAGTTGCCTTAAGTTTCATTGCCCCTCCAGGACGACAAATTCTGCGATTTGTTTTGCCGCGAGCCTGACGACTGTGTTCTACACAGAACAACGGGAATCGGCTCGCCGGATGCATTTTGATGTCCGGCCGTTCCTTCGCGCAGGGTCGACGGGGACGTGCTGAAAGGAGGTGAGACGGATCAGTATTATCGGTTGTAAAGGAGTGCAATTCTGTCGCCAAAACGGGCGTGGAATCGGGCGGAGGGTGTTTGTTTTGTGTAAGAAGGGCGGTTCTGAAAAAGGTCAAACTTGTTAAGTATATGTGAAATATAGATTTATGAAACAGTTATTTGTTAGCTCCTCGTTAGTAGATCAATAAACATATATTGGATGTAACAATATATCCCTCTGAAACATAGGGGATGAGCCCGTCAGCTTACAAAAGTTCGTAGCCGGGGAGCCGTTGGGAATATGAAAAGCCGTAGAACGCTGCAGGAACGTGCCTGGAAAAGCAGGGACGGGGGAAGGTTCTGGAGGTAGGGGTTCGGAGAAGACGGAGACGGTGAAGACCTATGAAGGTTGTGAACTGGATGTAGAAGAAAGCCGCTCCCGTGGGAGCGGCTTTCTTCTTAAGGGCTGGTGTTGAGGATTAGAACTCGAAGCGCAAGGCAACCTGGAGGACACGCGCGCCGTTAGCGGTGACTTCCGGCATGGTTCCAAACGGGAGGGAGCTTTCGGTGATATCCGCACCGCCAGTCATGGTGGGAGCTTCAAAGTTGGGGTGGTTGAGCGCGTTGAAGGCATCGGTCCGGAAGTTGAAACGATAGTTGCGGTAGACGGGGAAGGTCTTGCCGAGGCCGAGGTCGAGGTTAAAGTAATTGGGACCGCGCAGGTTGTTGCGGCTGCCGATGTTGAATCCGAGGGGTCCGGTATAGTCGTTGAGCGCCTTTTGCGGGTTGGCGAAGGCGTTGAGGGGCTGCCCGTTTCCACCGTGGATGTGCATCCTGAGGTCTCCAATGGAGCCGGTGAGGATGGCTGGTGCGTCGTTGGCATAACCAGCAACGAAGGCGTTGGAGGCGGCGAAGAACGGGAAGCCGGTATGCCAGGTGGGGAGACCGCTGACGACCCAGCCGCCGATCAATTCATTGAGCCAGATGGGGGCATGCGCGCCGACGGCGGCTCCGCGACCGAAGGGCAGGCTATAGATGAAGTTGCCGTTGAGTGAGTTGGTGACGTCGAAGTCGGAATTGCCGCGGCACTCGCGGGGGCGGAGGACATCGCAGATAAAGCCGTACCCGCCGAAGGCGGCCGCGTTGGCGATGAGCGAGACGTTATCGATGGAGTGCGACCAGGTGTAGTTGATGTCGAACTGCAGGCCGTTGGTCAGGTTCTTGTGGAGCGTGACGAGCATGCCGTTGTAACTGGAGAAGCCGCGGTTGGTATAGAAGGTGTTCTCAGAGAACTGGGAACCCATGCCGACGTTCGGCGGGAGCAGGCCCGCGCCGGCGAGGGCCTGGACGGTATCCGCCATATCGCCGCGGTTATAGAGAGTATAGATGGCGCTGGCGAGGAAGCTGGTGGTGTTGGGATAGCCGAAGTTCTGCCCCAGAGCACCGGGAGTAGTGCCTGTGGCCGTAGCCACCAGGTTTTCAAACCAAGGTTCGGCCGGGAGGTTGGCTGGATTGTCGCCGGCGCGGACTTCTTTTTCGACATTGGTGAAGGCCTGGGACATGAGCTGGCCGGAGGTTTTGTCGGGGAAGTCGATGAGCTGGTTGGCGTCCGCCTGGGCGAGCAGGTGACGGCCGAGGCGCCCGACATAGGAGACCTTGAGGATGAACCCCTTGGGGAACTGCTGCTCCATGCCGAAGTTGAACATGATGGAGTAGGGCGTCGAGAGGGTGGGGTTGATGATTTCATTGAATGCGCCGCCGTTGGCGAGCCCGAACGGGACGGCATTTGAGCCCGTTCCTGAGACATAGGGGAGATACGTCGAGCTGACCGCAGGAGCCGGAGGTGGAGCGGGCACGCTGCTGAAGCCGGAGAACCGTTGATCATTCTGAAGGGACTGGTAGGCGTTGTTGGGAGTGCCAAGGGGATCAGGAGCCGAAGCCTGGAAGAGATAGGAGAACTGGGACTGCTGGTACTGGACGGCGTTAATGACGGTCTGATCGTAGATGATGCCGGCGCTGCCGTTGATGACTGTTTCGGGCGCGAACTTCGGGTTCCAGGCAAAGCCTACGTTGGGCGCAATGTTATGGAAGTTGGTCTGGAAGTAGCCCGGGGCGTTGTTAGCCTTGCCGCCAAGGGTGTACTGGATGAACGGGACGACGGTGTTGCCATAGAGGCCAGCGCTGCTTTGTGCGACGCGGTCATAGAAGTACTTGTCGAAGGTGAAGTTCTGGATGGACTCGATGCCGTTGGTGTCGTAAGGGTCGGTGAAGACCTGCCAACGGAGGCCGTAGTCGAGAGTGAGAGCATGGGTGATGCGCCAGGTGTCGCCGGCATGCAGTGTCCACTCGTAATAGCGATAGTGATGGCTCAGTCCCGATCCCTGCGGGAAGGGCTTGAGCGAAGAGTTGTAGTTATAGGTGGCGTTCAAGGAAGTGTACGGTGCGAGGGCAAGGGCAAAGGCCTGATCGTAGAGCGAAATGGCGTTTCCGCTGCCAATGTTGGATGGCCGCAGGCTCGGTTCGCCTGGAGGCGAGGTGAGCTCGGTGGTGTATCCGCCAAGACCTAAGGTTGGGGTGTTGTAGTTGAGGATGGAGAAGCCGGTGGGGCTGGGCCACTTGAAGTTGCCGCCGATGGTGATGTCGTGATTGCCGCGGATCCAAGTGAGGTCGTCACGCACGACGGGGATGGGATAGGTGCGGCCCTGGGCGTTGATGGCGCTGGCGTAGGGACTGGTCAGGATAGCGCCGCCAGTGCCGTTTCCGCCAAAGGTCTGGAACTGATTGGCGCCGGTGGGATTGTAAGTGTTCGGGAAGTCATAGTTCTCGTAGGTTTCGCCGAAGTAGGCCTGGTTGACCATGTGGTCGTTGATGGTCCAGGTGTGGCCGATGACCCAAGAGTAGCTCTTGTTCAGGAAGGGGAAGGTTTCCGGATCGCCGGGAAACTGGATGGCGTTCTGTGTGCTGTTGATGCGGGTGACGTGAGTGACCGCGAAGAGCTTCATCTTACTGTTGATGGTCCAGTCGATGCGGCCGACGTAGTCGCTTTCCTTGTATGGGAAGGGCGCGTTGAAGCGGAAGCCTGCGGTGTTGAGTCCATCGCCCACGGAGAAATCGTTGGCGTGCGGATAGCGCGAGCTGAAGAGTTTGAGAAGCTCGGGATTGAAACCGACGTGCTGGGGGTCGAGATTGGCGACCTGAGCGGCAGACAGGGAGTTGACGGCTCCGTTGTTGTTTATGTAGTTGATGACGCCGTTGCGAAATGAGTCGCGCGGAACGGTACGAGTTTCAATATTGGAAAGTGTGTCGCGACGGCCGTTGTAGTCGAAATAGAAGAAGAGGCGGTTTTTCAGGATCGGGCCGCCGATGTCGCCGCCGAACTGGTTGCGGATGAGCGGGGAGCGGGGGACGTTGGCGTTGTTGCTGAACCAGTTGTTGGCCTCGAGATCGGTGTCGCGGTGGTACTCGTTGAGGTCACCATGGAAGTGGTTGGTGCCGCCCTTGGTGACGAGCTGGAAGTGCCCGCCGCCGCCGGAGTTGGTCGCAGCCTGATCGCCGGCGACAACACCGCGGAACTCCTGAACAGAGTCGACTGGGGCATTGGCGACGATGGCTCCGAACTGGCCGGTGGCCATGTCGTTGACATCGAGGCCATCCAGGGTGACGCGGTCCTGGTCAACTCGGGCACCAGTGGTGGCACCGATTTGCGAGGAGGTTCCTCCGGAGGAGACGCCGGGCTGCTGGGTGAAGAGCACGGCAGGGCTGTCACGGTTCTCGACAGGCAAGTCCTGAAGGAACTGGACCTGGAAGTTGTTGCCGAGGGTGGCGTTGGTGGTGTCGAGGGTGACGTTCTGGCTGGCGGCCGATACCTTCACGGTCTGGACAGCGCTGCCGACCGGCATCTCAGCGTTCTGGGTGCGGGTGGCAGCGACGTTCATGTAGATTCCGGAGATCGAGACGGTTTTGAAACCGGAATGGGCGAAGGTGATGATGTAACCCGGGCCGGGCTTGACATCCGAGAGGGTGTACACACCGGCGCCGTTGGTGACGGTTTTGTAGGTTACGCCGGTGGACGAGCTCCTGATGGTGACCGCGACGCCCGGGATGGCAGCTCCTGTGGGATCGGTGACCGTACCGGTGACAGCCGCCAACTGCTGAGCGAAGGCTTGCGGCAAGGAGAGAAAGGCAAGGACAGTGAACAAGGCGAGCGCAGTCAAGAATTGCTTCGATCTCATCGGATCCCTCGGGGAACTGGGGTAGGTTGTGGTTGATCTTGCAGGATTGCCCTGGATGGACGGCGGATGACCGGCCAGCGCGTCCATTCACGGAAGAGCCAGCCACTACGTTTCGTTTTCGCCAAAATCGAGCCGCTGAATGAATGAATGGCAGAGACTCGAAGCATATAGAGAGCAGAACTAGCCGGGGCATGCAATTTAGTAACCAGTACATTGCGCGTCGGAAGAATGTTGGGATAATTTCGGCAGCCTCCCTTGAAAGCATCCGCAGGTTATGATCATCTCGCTGATTATAAAGAGGTTAGTTATGCCATCGAAGATAGAGACCTGGAGATAGGTGGAGGGATTTCTAATGCTTTCAGGGGTTATTGCCGGATCGAGAAGATGTTAAGGACGGGTTACAGATTCAGGACTCTGTACATATGGTGCCGGGAATCTACAAGAAACTGTAAGTTGCTCTTTTCCGACGCTGTGAAATTGGAACGCATCGAGGGAAAGTTCGAGGCTTGGTTTGGACGGGAAGCGGATGGTTTCGTCTAATGGGAGAGGTGATTCAGATCATCCGGCTGGGGAGATCCCGGGGCGGAGGCTGGGAGGAGCAGCGGAGTGAAAGTGGTGCTGGCTTCCGTGGGAAATCGCGCGCGGCGGGATGCCTTT